>JAJPYU010000233.1 GCA_021204765.1 Clostridiales bacterium | reverse complement strand
GTTCTTGTTTAACAGGATCACCCACAGAAAGCAGTCCGTGGGAGATTTAAGCTGCATAGTCACCGGCCTGCTGCTGGCTCTTAACCTGTCAAGCCAGATCCCCTTCTGGATCTGCATGATAGGCGGCGGCTTCGCCATCATCGTGGTGAAGATGCTCTTTGGAGGACTGGGACAGAATTTCATGAACCCGGCCCTGGGCGCCAGGTGCTTTTTGCTGCTGGCCTTTACCGGCCCCATGACCACCTTCGCATCGGTGGGAGTGGATACCGCCTCCAGTGCTACGCCCCTTTCCTATCTGGCAAACGGCGAGCTCTACAGCAATACCATGGCCATGTTTACCGGCCGCATTTCCGGTACTATCGGTGAGACTTCGGTCATAGCTATATTTATTGGGGCTATCATACTGGTGGCCCGCGGCATCATTGACCTGAAGATCCCCTTCGCTTACATCATCACCTTCGCGGTGTTTATCATCCTTTTCGGCGGACACTTGACCAGTGGGGACCTGCTTCCCTTCGTGATCCAGGAGCTCTGCGGCGGCGGCCTGATGCTGGGTGCCTTCTTCATGGCCACGGATTATGTCACCTCGCCTATCACGCCGAGAGGCAAGATCATCTACGGCATCATCTGCGGATGCCTGCTGGGTATCTTCCGTCTCTTCGGTGCCTCTGCAGAGGGATGCTCCTACTCCATCATTTTCGCCAACATGCTGGTCCCGCTCATCGAGCGTTTCACCGTGCCGAAGCATTTCGGTTACGTGAAGCCTGAGAAGGCGAAGAAAGGAGGGGACAAGTAATGAATAAGAAGTCTATCATGAAAGATGCCCTCATACTCTTCGTCATCACCCTGGTGGCCGGTTTCGGCCTGGGCGCAGTGCACGAGATCACTCTTGAGCCCATAGCTGCGGCCGAGGCGGAGGCTCTGGCTGAGGCTTATCAGGCTGTGTTCCCTGATGCCACCGAGTTTGTTGATTATCCTGATTTCACAACTGAGGATGCCCAGACAGTCATAGATGCGGAGGGGTACACAGACGATACCATAGACAGCTGTGTACAGGCGGTGGACTCCTCCGGCAATATGCTGGGTTACGTCATTTCCGCCACAGACCCGAACAGCTACGGCGGAGACGTCACTCTGTCCGTGGGTATACAGCTTGACGGCACAGTAAACGGATATTCCATAACAGATATCAGTGATACCGCCGGCCTGGGCATGAAGTCCAAGGATGAGGATTTCTCCTCCCAGTACGCCGGAAAGCAGGTGGATGCTTTCGTGGTCACCAAGACAGGTTCCACCTCCGATGAGGAGATCGATGCCATAAGCGGCGCCACCATTACCTCACGTGCTGTGACCAACGCGGTGAATTCCACCCTGGTCTATTACAGATATCTGATAGATGAGACAGGAGGTGAACTGATCAGTGAATAAATATATTGAACGTGTATACAACGGTCTGATCAAGGAAAATCCCACCTTTGTGCTGATGCTGGGTATGTGCCCCACACTGGCTGTCACCACATCCGCAATTAACGGCGTGGGAATGGGACTCTCCACCACCCTGGTGCTGGTCTGCTCCAACCTGATCATCTCCCTGCTTAGAAAGATCATACCTGACAAGGTGCGCGTCCCCGCATTTATAGTGGTGGTCGCGTCTCTGGTCACCATAGTGCAGCTGCTCTTAGAGGGCTTTGTACCCAGCCTCTACGATTCACTGGGCATATACATCCCCCTGATCGTGGTCAACTGCATCATCCTGGGCCGTGCTGAGAGCTACGCCTCCAAGAACGGTCCCGTCCTTTCCGTGTTCGATGGTATCGGCATGGGCTTAGGCTTTACTTTAGGCCTCACCTGCATCGGTATCGTCCGTGAGATCCTGGGATCCGGACAGATCTTCGGTTTCCAGCTTCTGCCTCTGGCTGACTCCGCCTGGGGTATGCACGGATACACACCTATCACCATCTTCGTTCTGGCACCCGGCGCATTCTTCGTGCTGGCAATGCTCATTGCCATCCAGAATGCTTACAGACAGGCCAGAAAGAATAGGGGTCTGAAGGTGAAGAAGTCAGCCGGCTGCCTGGCAGGCGACTGTGGTTCATGCAGCGAGGGTGTCTGCGCAGTGGATGAGGAGAAGAAAGTCATCACCGCCGGTACCGACGATAAAGAATAGGAGGTGGGTTCAGATGAAAGAAGTTCTTTTGATCGCAATAGGTTCCGCGGTTGTAAATAACGTCGTGCTGAGCCAGTTCCTGGGTCTGTGTCCTTTCTTCGGCGTATCAAAAAAGACCAATACCGCCGCCGGAATGGGCGTGGCAGTTATCTTCGTTATCACCATCGCGTCCTTCGTGACCAGCGTATTAGATAAGTTTATTTTACAGAAATTTGACCTGGTATACTTACGGACCATCGTCTTCATACTGGTTATCGCCGCTCTGGTGCAGTTTGTTGAGATGTTCCTGAAGAAGTCCGTGCCGAGTCTGTACAACGCTCTGGGCGTTTTCCTTCCCCTTATCACTACGAACTGCGCAGTGCTGGGAGTTGCCCTTAATAACGTGCAGTACGGCTATGGCATCGGGGTAAGCACCGTCAACGGCCTGGCGACGGCAGTGGGCTTCTGCATTGCCATCGTCATCATGGCCAGCATCCGCGAGAAGATGGAGTACAATGCCGTCCCGAACCCCTTTAGGGGCTCAGCCATCGTCCTGGTGACTGCGGGACTTATGTCCATTGCATTCATGGGCTTCTCCGGCGTGATATAAGGAGGTGCAGCAGATGAATGTACAGGCTATCATAATCGCGACTGTAGTCGTAGCTGTAGTAGGTATCGTCATCGGTATCGTCCTGGGTATCGCCGGTGAGAAGTTCAAGGTGGAAGTGGATCCCCGGGAGGAAGAGATCATCGGGGTCCTTCCCGGAAATAACTGCGGAGGCTGCGGATATCCCGGCTGTTCAGGCCTGGCTGCGGCCATCGTAAAGGGTGAGGCTGAGGTGAGCGGCTGTCCTGTGGGAGGTCCGCCGGTGGCGGCGAAGATCGGCGCCATAATGGGCGAGGAGGTCGGAGACGCCAAGCGCATGGTGGCTTTCGTCAAGTGCTCCGGCACCAGCGACATGGCCCACTTCGACTACAATTACATCGGGGAGATGTCCTGCGCCATGGTGAAGAATATCTCCAACGGAGGTCCCAAGACCTGTAACTATGGCTGTCTGGGCTTCGGCGAGTGCGCTATGGCCTGCCCCTTTGACGCCATCCATGTAAGAAACGGTGTGGCAGTAGTGGACAAGGATAACTGCAAGGCCTGCAGCAAGTGCATCAATGTGTGCCCGCAGCACATCATAGAGCTGGTGCCCTACGACGCCACCCACATGGTACAGTGCTCTTCCCAGGATATGGGTAAGAAGGTCATGCAGGCCTGCAAGGCCGGATGCATCGGGTGTAAGATGTGCCAGAAGGTCTGCGAGTTCGACGCCATCACGGTGGAGAATAATATCGCCCACATTGATCAGGACAAGTGCACGGGCTGCGGCAAGTGCGCAGAGAAGTGCCCGAAGAAGATCATCTTCTGAGAGCAGCTATTTAAACTTAAAGCGGGGTCATACGACCCCGCTTTTATGTAAAAGCCCAGGAAGTCAAGCCAGGGGCGAAGACTGATTGGTGTTTTTTCTCATGTATGCGGCGTTTAGCGAAGTCAAGGGAAGCGAAGACTGAGCTTAGCAGCGTCGCTTCCCTTTATCAGGAGAGAGTATATGACAGAAGAAAAGATCGCCCGTATAAACGAGCTCTACCATAAATCTAAAGCGGAAGGACTTACCGTCGAAGAGAAGGATGAACAGGCCATGCTCCGTGCGGAATTCATAGACGCTTTCAAAAATAATGTAAAGACTCAGTTGGACAACATTGATGTGGTGAGGCCTGACGGGACAGTAGAGAATTTAGGCGAGATGCATAATAAGAAAAGATGATTTAGGGTGCTCACGCGAGAGCAATAGATTCTAAAATAGATATGGTTGATTTGTCTTTGACCTCGAGGAAGTTTACAGGTTCATTTAACGAGTTCAGATCATGTGCATCTGAGCTGGTTATCATATTGCAATGTTTTAAATGAGGATAAGTATTCTGCAATACACTCCATTCGGCTTTGTTTTTTAATTCGATACAGGTGAATTTTGACCCGTCCGGTATGAATCCCAGGTTTCCGAGGAGACTGGTCGTCGCCTTCGTGATGTGGGCCGGCACCATGATGCCGTGGTAGGAGCAGACCAGGTCGTAGACCGCATCGAAGGGTATGTCTGTCGCGGAGATAAGAAGCTTCAGCTCCGTCCCCGTGATGGTATCATCGGAGCCATATATATACTGATTCCCGAAGAAAGCAGGCACATTGGGAATGTCCGGGAGATGACCGTAGACATAAGCGTCGAAAGCCATGGCATCGTCAAGGGTCGCAAAATAGCAGAGGACGTGGACTTCCTCCGCAGTGGTAAGCTCCATGCCGAAGAGTACCCGCATGCCGTAGGCGTCCGCTGCCGCAGCGAAGGCGGGACAGTTTTTGCAGGAGCTGTGGTCTGTCAGGGCGATGAGATCCAGGCCTATTACCTTTGCCATTCCCACTATGTTCGCCGGCGTGCTCTCGTCGTCTCCGCAGGGCGAAAGGCAGGAATGGATGTGCAGGTCGTAGGAGAGCCTGGTCATTTGATCAGCTGATAGATGGCAAGGGCAGTGTCGAAGATGGCCTTGTCTGTGCGGAGCAGACAGATGTCCTGGGACACCGCTTTAAGCTTCATATTGTCATCCACATTGGCGTGGCAGCACAGGATAATGCAGGCGCAGTCCGCCAGGCTTGCCACTGCCAGGGTATTCATATTGGACATCACGGTGCACCAGGCGCAGCCTGCGGGGGCATTTCCCATGGCGACGCTTAAGAGGTCACAGCAGTAGGGCTCGTTAACCTTGGCGTCAAGGTCGCCGGGATTAATAACTTCCAGATCCAGTTTGTCGATAATTTCTTTTACAGTCATAATAAACTCCATTCTGTCACCTTTTTGTTGGTGATATAAATTTGTGTATTATCATATTATTCTTCCCTGTCTGATGATGTCTCTAAAAATATACAGTCTTCAATACAGGCATTTTCCCTTCCCATGACTATGTCCTTGGCCAGGGCCATGCAGGTAGGGGCTCCGCAGCAGCCGCAGTCCAGTTTGGGAAGCTGATCCCGGATGGTTTCCACCTTTTCCATATTCTCCATGCTTTCGAAGATGTCTTCTCCCAGGCTGTAGACATTCTCGTAAGTGATGGGAGAGGACCAGTCAAAGGTGGTAAGGTCGCGTTTTGCGATGAGTTCATGAGCCGGCCTGGTGATGGCTTCACGGCGTGTCATGCGGGTGGTCTTGGTTTTGGCTAAATACGCATTTTCAACTGTGAGGACGCCTCCGACACAGCCGGCGCTGCAGGCGTTCAATTCCACGAAGCGGAGACTGTGTTCAAACTTCTCATCTTCCAGATCCTCCAGAACCCTGATAACATTTTCTATGCCGTCAGCAGCCAGGTACTCGCCCGAGTCTATGCCGACAGATTCCCCTCCGCTGATTGCCCAGCCCTTGCCGATCCGTCCGGAAAGTGAGAGCTTTTTAATATCCTTTTCAGCCTCATTCATGTGGGAGAGCAGGAGAGGATAAAAGTCTTTAATGGCTATGGCTCTGTCCACATTGCTTTTTTCCAGGCCCAGAGGGGAGCGGAGGAAAGCAACCTTTGAGGGACAGGGGGAGATGAAGACTATGCCTATCTCATCGGAGGAAAGACCGGTCTTTTTCATGGCTCTCTCCCTGGCCAGCTTAGCAGCCACTTCCATGGGAGGCAGTATAGGCAGAAGATGAGGGATAAGGTTCGGGAAACGTACTCTGATAAGCCTCTCTATGGTAGGACAGGCTGTGCTGATAAGCGGCCACTGGTCCTGATGCTCTGCGATATACTTCCTGGTGGACATGGATACCACCTCAGCTCCGGCGCTTACCTCAAAGACATCGTCAAAACCGGAGAGCAGAATGGCGGAGAGGATGATATTCACGTCCTCCATGTGGTTGAACTGGCTGTAGAGTGCGGGAGCTGGCAGAGCTACCAGATATGAGAAATCCTCTTTGAATTCATCCAGATGATCCCTGCGGGCGCGTTTGGCGTGATGGGGGCAGTGCCTGCAGCATTCCCCGCAGTCAATGCAGAACTCAGGAATGATGGAAGCTTTTCTGTTATGTATACGTATGGCTTGTGTAGGGCAGCGTTTCAGGCAGGTAAAGCATCCTCCGCATCTGTCCTCACTTAAATATACTGAATGGTAAAATTTGTTCATGGAAACTCCATTCCGCCGCCTTTGCAATTTAGCGGCAAAAACAACTGTGAGAGATCATTTCCTGTCACACTGTGATCTCGCGTCAGAAATCAATTCTCATAGTCACCGTGGTGCCGACACCCAGCTCGGTATCAATACGGATCTCATCGGAAGCCCGCTTCATGTTGGGCAGTCCCATGCCGGCACCGAAGCCCATCTCGTTTACCTTGCCGTCCGCTGTGGAAAATCCCTCCTGCATGGCCTGATCTATATCCGGGATGCCGGGGCCGACATCCTTTAAGACCATCTGAACGTGATCCGGCATGACATCCACATCAATGACGCCGCCGTTTGCATGGATCACCATGTTGATCTCTCCCTCATATATGGCGATGGCGCATCTGCGGACGGCGTCAGGAGGCAGGTTCATCTGTTTTAATTTCGACTTCAGGCGGCTGCTGGCCTCACCGGCACGGGTGAAATCTTCACCGTCCACCTGAAAGGTATAATGGATGCCGTTCATGTCAGTAGCCCCTTTCCCTGTAGAGTATGCCGCAGGCATCGTACATGCGAAGGTCTGACTTAATGAGGTAAACGCCGCAGTCGGCGGCCATCTCTATCATCTCGTCGCTGGGCTCCTTGCCCCTGATAAAGCAGACGCAGACTATGTCCATCATCTCGGCGGTGCGGATGGTCTGGAGATTCGCAAGGCCTGTAAGCAGCAGGGCATCCTTTTTGATAAAGGCCAGGACGTCGCTCATCATGTCGGAGCCGCAGATAGTATCAATCTCAACATTTCTGTCCACCTCGCCTATAGGCTCGGCGTCCAGTAATTCTATAACTTTTCCGATTGTCATTGGTAAAAACCTCCCTGATTTCGGTTCGGGTTTCGCTGTTTCACAACAAACAGTTTAAATGATATCCCGGCGGAAAGCAAGTAATTATTCTCATGGTACCTGCCATATTTTATGAGTAATCCGCATCTTTCGATGCGGATTACTCATAAATGTGGCCGGTAACTGTTTCACAGTTACCGGAACAGCTAAATATACATGTGCAAGCAAGCTTGCAATGTATATCTACCTGTCCCGAATACCATGAGAAACGTAGACGTGTGTATTTTATATTGTTTCAATAATAGCACATCCCTAATTCTCTGCCTATATTGACGTGGTATTTCATATAACTTATAATGTCCGAAATAAAGGAATCGCAGGGGGAATTTCTGATGAAAGTTACTATCTGTATCGGCAGTGCCTGTCATTTGAAAGGGTCACGTCTGGTCATCGAGCAGCTGCAGCACCTGGTCAATGTAAACGGACTTTCCGATAAAGTGGAACTTACCGGTACTTTTTGCAGTGGGCACTGCGGGGACAATGTTCATGTCACAATAGGCGACGATCATTTCTATTTACAGCCTGAGAGTACGTCAGATTTTTTTGAAAAAGAGATCATGGGAAGATTATCATGACCGGTATGGACAATGGAGATCCTGGTGAACAAAAACGAACTTACCGTAAGATTTTCGTCCATGGTTCTGCCGACTGTATTGATATGTGTAAGAGCCTGGCCGCGGGAGGGGCAGATAGAAGAAATCCTGCACATGACAAACAAATATAATCCTGAGGACGAGCTTAACTGCGGGGCCTGCGGCTATCCGACCTGCCGGGAGAAAGCAGTTGCGGTCTTTCGGGGAAAGGCTGAGGTCACCATGTGCATACCTTTCCTGCACGAGCGGGCGGAGTCCCTGTCGAATCTGGTTGGTGTTAGACACTTCCCCTGATGTCATCATAGTCACCGATGCGGACATGAAGATACTGGAATATTCAGCCGCCGCAGAGAAATGCTTCGGAAAGACACGCACACAGGCTCTGGAGATGTATCTGGACGAGATGATAGATGCGGATGATTTTCGATGGGTGCTTAAGACTCATCAGGCGATACAGGGCAGAAGAGTGACTTACGACGAATATCATCTGGTCACGCTGCAGAACATAGTATATATAGAGAAGATAAACGGCGTCATGGGTATTTTCGTGGATATCACCCGGGACGAGGAGCGGGAGCAGAGGGAGTATGAACAGAAGCTGGAGACTGCCAGGCTTGCTCAGAATATCATCAGTAAACAGATGACGGTGGTTCAGGAGATAGCCGGACTGCTGGGCGAGACCACAGCTGAAACCCAGGTGACTTTAAACAGGCTCTGTGATTCCCTGCTGGAAAATGCGGATGCCGACAGAGAAAGCGGGATTGACCCTGATAAAGTTCATCTCGGGACATACGGAGGCACAGGAAAGTGCGCCTCTATGTGGGTAAAGCCACCAACGTAGCTTATCATAATCCGGGGCTTCCTTTCAGTATGGGTATCCGCCAGAATCTGGTAAGACAGCTTTGCACCTGCCTGGAGAAGCTTGGTAAGGACGTAACGGTACAATATTATTAGGAGGAGTATAAATGGTCACAAATGACATGACTATCCTGAAACTGAAACACAGAGTCTTGTACGAGGTGGCAAAATCAGCCTGGAACGGAACCCTTGATGCTGACAGGGATCAGATCCCTTACAAGATTATTCCCGGACCGCAGGCTACCTACCGCTGCTGCATATACAAGGAGAGGGAGATCATCCGCCAGCGTGTGCGGCTTTCGGAGGGCAAATGCCCTTCTGACAGGAACAGCAACAGTGTGGTCCAGGTCATTAATTCAGCCTGCGAGGAATGTCCCATTGCTTCATACGTGGTCACGGACAACTGCCGCAAATGTATGGGTCAGGCCTGTCAGAATTCCTGTGCTTTCGGAGCGGTGAGCATGAGCCGGGATCACGCCTATATAGATCCGAACAAATGTAAAGAGTGCGGCAAGTGCATGGATGCCTGCCCTTACAACGCCATTGCCCATCTGGAGAGACCCTGCAAAAAAGTCTGCCCTGTCGATGCCATCACTTATGATGACTACGGTATCTGCGTGATAAATGAGGATAAATGCATTCAGTGCGGCGCCTGCATTCACAGCTGCCCCTTCGGAGCTGTGGGCACCAGGACATTTGCCGTGGATGTTATCAAATTGATTAAAGCCGGGAAACGTGTGGTAGCTATGGTGGCTCCCTCCGCAGAGGGACAGTTCGGCCCGGAAATCACCATGGCCAGCTGGAGAGAGGCGTTGATGAAAGTCGGCTTTGCAGACATGGTGGAAGTAGGACTGGGTGGAGATATGACCGCGGCCTCAGAGGCTTTAGAGTGGTCCGAGGCTTACAAAGAAGGCAAAAAGATGACTACTTCCTGCTGCCCGGCCTTTGTAAATATGATAAAGCGGCATTTCCCGGAGCTCCTGGACAATATGTCCACGACGGTCTCACCCATGTGCGGCGTGTCCCGCATGATCAAGAGTAAGGATCCTGAGGCGGTCACTGTTTTCATCGGCCCCTGTATAGCGAAGAAAAGCGAGTGCCTGGATCTGAGCATTGAGGGCAACGCTGATTATGCACTGACCTTCGGAGAGATCCGTTCTCTCTTATTCGGCAAAGGTATTGAGCTGGAGCTGTCGAAAACGGAGTATCAGGAGAGTTCGGTTTTCGGTAAACGTTTCGGCAACAGCGGAGGAGTGACGGCTTCCGTTCTTGAGTGTATGAAAGAGAGGGGAGAGGAGGCAGATATCAATGTGTGCCGCTGCGACGGCGCTGCGGAGTGCAAAAAAGCTTTACTTCTCTTAAAGCTCGGACGCCTGCCCGGGGATTTCATCGAGGGAATGGCCTGTGAGGGAGGATGTGTCGGGGGACCCAGCAAGAATAAAACTGTGAAAGAATTCAAAAAGGACCGGGATACTATGATAGCTGCGGCTGATGGGAGAAATATACTGGATAATCTCGCAAATTATCCAATGGAGGACTTCTCCATGCACAGGATTGGCGAGGCGTTTAAGCGGTAAACGCTTTGATGAGATTTAACACAACATTGTTGCTAACAAAGTACAATAAATGATCAATAATCCATGTTTTTTTGCATTGATTTTAAATACTTAGTTTGTTAAAATAAAAACAATGACCATTCTGGAGTGCTGAAAGGTTATTTCGGGATTGACGCAAGAGTTTTTTATTTATTTTTTTACAGGAGGTATGGTTTTGGGAACTGCAAATCGTGTCCCTTTTAATGGGACAAAGGAACAGAAAGCGCAGCTCATGGAGATCATCGCCGAGCTTAAGGACACCAAAGGTGCCCTGATGCCTATAATGCAGCAGGCACAGGACATTTATGGATATTTGCCTTATGAAGTCCAGAAGATGATATCCGATGAGATGGGGATCCCCCTGGAGAAGATTTACGGAGTGGCTACATTCTACTCCATGTTCAGTCTTTATCCAAAGGGAAAGTATCAGATTTCGGTATGCCTTGGGACGGCCTGCTACGTCAAGGGCTCCGGGGATATTTACGAAAAGCTTCAGGAAAAGCTCGGTATCGAGGGCGGACAGTGTACGGCTGATGGGAAGTTTTCCCTGGATGCCTGCCGCTGTGTCGGTGCCTGCGGCCTGGCACCGGTCATGATGATAAACGGTGAGGTCTACGGACGTCTGACCACCGATGATATCGACGGCATACTGGCAAAGTATAACTGATGCTGCCGGAGATTTCCTTAAATATCCTGGATGTAGCGCAGAACTCCATTTCAGCAGGGGCGAAGCTTATCCGCATCACGGTAGATGAGCAGGTCGGAGATCACAGCTTAAAAGTGATCATTGCTGATGACGGCTGCGGCATGAGCGCTGAGACTCTGGAGCATGTGACAGATCCTTTTTACACCACCAGGACTACCAGAAATGTAGGATTGGGCATTCCTTTTTTAAAGCAGGAAGCGGAATGCACCGGAGGGGATTTTTCCATAGAGTCAGAACCGGGTGTTGGGACCACAGTAACAGCGCTGTTTAAGACGGACAATATCGACTGTATGCCTCTGGGAGATATAGGCGCGACCATCCATTCACTGGTAACCATGAATACTGCGATAGATTTCTGTTACACCAGGGTTGTGGATGAGAATTCATTTGTCCTGGACACCGGGGAATTTCGGGAGATATTGGGAGAGGTGCCCTTTGATGAGCCGGAGGTCTCACAGTTTATCAGGGGCTATCTTGAAGAAAACGAGAGAGAACTTATTTCATGAAGCGGCAAGTGAGCCGCATGGAGGGAAGATGAAATCATTAGAAGAATTAAAATCAATCCGTGAGAAGATGCAGGGCCAGATAGGTCTTCGCGCTGCGGACGAAGAGAAGACCCGTGTGGTAGTAGGTATGGCTACCTGCGGCATCGCCAGCGGTGCCAGGCCGGTGCTTAATATCCTGGTAAAAGAAGTGCAGGAGCGGCACCTTGACAATGTGATGGTGACCCAGACCGGCTGCATCGGACTGTGCCAGTTCGAGCCCATAGTTGAGGTCTTCGAGCCCGGCAAGGAGAAAGTCACCTATGTCCAGGTAAATGAGGACAAGGCCATGGATATAGTTGAGAGACATCTGGTAGGCGGCAGGGTCTGCACCCAGTATCTGCTGCATCTGGATGAAACGAAATAGAGGGAGGGAAATATATGTATCGTGCACATGTTCTGGTTTGCGGTGGTACCGGCTGTACTTCCTCGGGGAGTCTGCAGGTCATCGACAGGCTGAATGAAGAGTTAAAGGAGAACCATCTGGATTCTGAGATCTGCGTGGTTCAGACCGGCTGCCACGGTCTCTGTGCCGAGGGGCCGGTCATGGTTGTATACCCGGATGGCGTGTTCTACACCCATGTCACGGTCGACGATGTGCCGGAGATAGTTTCAGAGCATCTTTTAAAGGGCCGTGTGGTAAAGAGGCTGGTCTATCAGGAGACCACTGAGGACAATACCGTCGAGTCTCTGGAGGAGACGCCTTTCTATAAGAAGCAGCTGCGTATCGCCCTGAGAAACTGCGGAGTCATTAATCCGGAGAATATAGATGAGTACATCGGTACCGGCGGATATGAGGCTCTTGGAAAGGTGCTGACGGAGATGACTCCCGATGAGGTCATTAAGGTCATCACAGACAGCGGACTGAGAGGCCGCGGCGGTGCCGGATTCCCCACCGGAGTGAAATGGAGATTTGCCTCCGGCAACAGGGGGAATGTCCAGAAATATGTCTGCTGCAACGCTGATGAGGGTGACCCGGGAGCATTCATGGACCGTTCAGTCCTTGAGGGCGATCCCCACGTGGTCCTGGAGGCCATGGCCATCGCCGGATACGCTATCGGATCCAATCAGGGTTACATTTACGTCCGTGCCGAGTATCCTATCGCTGTCAAACGCCTCGGCATCGCCATTAAGCAAGCCAGGGAGTACGGTCTCTTAGGTAAGAATATTTTCGACTCCGGCTTTGATTTCGACATCGAGCTTCGTCTCGGTGCCGGTGCTTTCGTCTGCGGTGAGGAGACAGCACTTATGACCTCCATCGAGGGAAATCGCGGTGAGCCCCGTCCGAGGCCTCCTTTCCCGGCTGTAAAGGGTCTGTTCGAGAGCCCTACTATTTTAAATAACGTCGAGACCTGGGCGAATGTCCCCAGGATTATCTTAAACGGTGCTGAGTGGTTCTCATCCATGGGCACAGAAAAGTCCAAGGGTACCAAGGTCTTCGCCCTGGGAGGGAAGATAAATAATACCGGCCTGGTGGAGATTCCCATGGGCACTACCTTGAGGGAAGTCATCGAGGAGATTGGCGGAGGCATTCCTAATGGAAAGAAGTTCAAGGCTGCCCAGACAGGCGGCCCTTCCGGCGGATGCATCCCGGCTGAGCATTTTGACATTCCCATCGATTATGATAACCTGATAAGCATCGGCTCCATGATGGGTTCCGGCGGACTCATCGTTATGGATGAGTATACCTGAATGGTGTATATAGCGAAATTCTTCCTGCAGTTTACCGGGGATGAGTCCTGCGGAAAATGCTCACCCTGCCGTGTAGGCACCCGCAGGCTTCTGGAGATTTTGGAAAAGATCACCGACGGCCGCGGTACAGTGGAAGACCTGGATAAGATGGAGGAGCTCTGCTACTATATCAAGGAAAACGCCCAGTGCGGTTTAGGGCAGACAGCCCCGAACCCGGTACTTTCCACACTCCGATATTTCCGCGACGAGTACATGGAGCACGTGGTCAACAAGCACTGCCCCGCGGGTGTCTGCAAGAAGCTGATTGTTTACAAGATCGATCCCATGAAGTGCAAGGGCTGCACACTGTGCAAGAGGAACTGCCCTGTGGATGCCATAGATGGTGCCATCAAGTCACCTCACAGCATCGACATGACCAGGTGCATCAAGTGCGGTACCTGTATGGACAACTGCCGTTTCGGCGCTATCTACAAGGAATAAGGAGGTGTCAGGTATGGAATATGTAAATATCAAGATTAACGGTATGGAGATTTCCGCCCCGGCAGGTTCCACTATTCTGGAGGCAGCCCGTATCGCAGGAGTGGAGATACCTACCTTATGTTACCTTAAAGACATCAACGAGATCGGAGCCTGCAGGATATGTGTGGTTGAGGTAAAGGGAGCCAAATCCCTGGTCACCGCCTGCGTCTATCCTATCAATGAGGGAATGGAAGTTTACACCAACACCCCGAAGGTTGTCACTTCCAGGAGAAAGACCCTGCAGCTGCTTCTGTCAGACCATGACAGGAAATGCCTGACCTGCGTCCGCAGCGGGAAATGCGAGCTGCAGAAGCTCTGCCATGATTACAAGGTAGACGATGAGAATCTCTACGACGGCGAGATGAATAAGTTCGAGCTGGATACTTCCGCACCGCATATGGTCAGGGATAATAACAAATGCATTCTCTGCCGCCGCTGCGTGTCTGTCTGCGAAAAGACCCAGGGCATCGGGGTTATAGGACCCAACAAGCGTGGATTTAAGACTTTCATTGGTTCCGCTTTTGATATGGGACTGGGAGAGACCAGTTGCGTATCCTGTGGCCAGTGCATTACCGCCTGTCCTGTCGGAGCCATCTATGAGAAGGATAATACCCAGGAAGTTTTTGATGCTATCAACGATCCGGATAAATATGTGATCGTCCAGGCCGCCCCGGCAGTCCGTGCCGCTTTGGGTGAGGCTTTTGATTACCCCATCGGCACTGACGTGGAGGGCAAGCTGGCCGCAGCGCTTCGCAGGCTCGGATTTAACAAAGTGTTTGACACGAATTTCGGTGCAGATCTCACTATTATGGAGGAGGCCAACGAATTTATCGAGAGAGTGACGGGGGGCGGAGTGCTTCCCATGATCACTTCCTGCTCACCGGGCTGGGTCAAGTACTGTGAGCATTATTTCCCGGATCTGATCCCCCATCTGTCCAGCTGCAAGTCTCCCCAGCAGATGTTCGGAGCCATCACCAAGTCCTACTATGCTGAGAAGATTGGTATAGATAAGAAGAAAATAGTGGTCGTATCCGTCATGCCCTGCACTGCCAAGAAGTTTGAGATCGACAGAGATCATCAGGCTGCCAACGGGGTGCCAGATGTGGATATCGCCATCACCACCAGGGAGCTGTCCCGCATGATCAACGAGGCCGGCATCAAGTTCGATGCCCTGCCCGATGAGAGGTTTGACCGTCCTCTGGGACTTTCCACCGGTGCAGCCGTTATCTTCGGCGCTACCGGCGGCGTCATGGAGGCGGCTCTTCGTACCGCTGTGGAGACCATGACCGGCGATACCCTCCCTTCCCCTGATTTCAAGGAGGTCAGAGGCACGGCCGGCATAAAGGAGGCAACTTACCATGTGGGCGGTACTGACGTGAAAGTGGCTGTGGCCAGCGGACTTACCAATGCCAGGGCGATACTGGAAAAGGTGAGGTCCGGCGAGGCGGATTACCAGTTCATCGAGATCATGGCCTGCCCCGGCGGCTGCGTCAACGGAGGCGGACAGCCCCAGCAGCCGGCATACATACGCAATACCGTGGATATCCGCGGCAAGAGGGCGCAGGTGCTTTACGGACTGGATGAGGCGAACGTGTTCCGCATGTCCCACGAGAATCCGGCCATTATTGAGCTCTATGACAATTATCTGGAGAAGCCGGGCAGCCCCAGAGCCCACGAGCTGCTGCACACCAGCTATGTGCCGAGGGTGATAAACAAATAGTAATTGCTCAAATATAGTTTATGCGCCGGGAATACTCCCGGCGCATGTTCTGTAAAAGTATATAAGGCGCTCGCGTGAAAATAAGTTCGCTTACGCTCACTGAGTGTTCGCGGGATTGCGCCGTTAAAATATTATGGTTAATAACATTAATTTTGATGAAATAAATATTAGCAGAGATGCGCCTGTAGCGGAGCCCGAGCGGCAGTATTACTTCATTGCGCGGGCGCGAGCGTATCTGGGGCACCTCGAGGCGGAAGTCGGGCGGAAGCTGACTTTCTGCGTCTGCACATTCGGATGTCAGATGAATGCCAGGGACTCGGAGAAGCTCTGCGGGATCTTAAAGGCCATTGGATATGAACAGACTGTAAGCGAGGACGCGGATTTTACCCTGTACAACACCTGCACGGTGAGGGAGAACGCGAACCTCAGGGTCTACGGCAGGTTAGGATACCTGAATGGATATAAGAGGAAAAATCCGCACATGATAGTGGCGCTCTGCGGCTGCATGATGCAGGAGAGCCAGGTCGTAGAGAAGATAAAAAAGAGTTACAGCTTCGTGGATCTGATCTTCGGGACGCATAATATTTTCAAATTGCCGGAGCTGTTGGTCGAAGTGTATGAGAATAGAGAATATAATATAACAGATGCGCAGCCTGCAGGGGGAGGTCAGGAGCAGCCTGGGTATGAGGAAGCAAAAAAAGGATATGCCTTTAGAGTGAATCAGGGAGAAGCCGAAGATGTTCCGGCCCGGAAAATAAAAGAAAATAAAACTGTTCATGTAAGATCCGGCATGGTTGTGGATATCTGGCAGGACACGGACCAGGTGGTGGAGCAGCTGCCAAATGAGCGTAAATATTTATTCAAGAGCGGCGTCAACATCATGTTCGGATGCAATAATTTCTGCAGCTACTGTATAGTTCCTTACGTGAGGGGACGGGAGAGAAGCAGACGGCCCGAGGAGATTATCGACGAGATAAAAGCTCTGGTCGCTGACGGAGTCATTGAGGTCATGCTGCTGGGACAGAATGTGAACTCCTATGGAAAGAATCTGGATGAGCCTGTATCTTTTGCTGAGCTTCTAAGGCGGATAGAGGAGATCGACGGCCTGGAGCGTATACGCTTTATGACTTCCCATCCAAAAGATCTCTCCGACGAGCTGATAGAGGTCATGGGAAAGTCAAAGAAGATCTGCCATCATCTGCATCTGCCGCTTCAGTCCGGGAGCAGTCGTTTGCTTAAGATAATGAACCGAAAGTACACCAGGGAGCATTATCTGGAGTTGGTTGAGAAGATACGGGCGGCCGTGCCGGATATTGCAATTACTACAGACATTATAGTGGGCTTCCCCGGGGAGACGGAGGAGGATTTCGAGGAGACATTAGATGTTGTAAGAAAAGTGCGCTACGATAGTGCTTTCACCTTCCTCTATTCAAAGAGAAGCGGGACGCCTGCGGCTGCCATGGAGGACCAGATTCCGGAGGCTGTAGCCAAGGAACGATTTGACAGACTTTTAAAGGAAGTGCAAAGCATAGCCGCAGAGAAGTCTGCTGAACTCACCGGACAGATTCAGGACGTATTAGTGGAGAGCATAAATAAGCAGGATGCCAGCCTGGTCACGGGACGTTTGGGCAATAACTCTGTAGTTCATCTTCCGGGAGATGATAGTCTTATAGGAAAGATTGTGCCGGTGAGATTAGACAAGTGCAGGGGATTTTATTATATAGGATCAATGATGATGTAGTTGTTTTGATTGTAATGCGGTAGAATGTTTGCTATAATTCTCTGGGGTCGATGATTATGGTGAATGATAAGAAAATCGGCAGAAAAGAGATCATATTGCTGGCCGTGATTTTTGCGGTGCTGCTGATGGTGCTGCTGATCTTTGTTTTAAGGGATCGGGACTCGGGGAATGTGGTAAGAGTCACTGTGGATGGTGAGACCTTCGGGGATTATGACCTTACTGAGGATCAGGAGATAGAGATAGTAAGCGGCGGTAAGGTCACAAATACGCTGGTCATCGAGGATGGTGAAGCGGATATGATCGAGGCCGACTGCCCGGATCAGATATGCGTGAATATGTCACCTATATCGGCGGAAAAAGAGACCATCATCTGCCTGCCGAATAAGATAGTGGTAGAAGTAATATCTTCTGATGAGGAAGCCGATTTTGATGCAATTGTGCAGTAGCTCTTTAAAGGGATCTGCTGAAAGATGCATGTATATATTTATCAGCGCCAAACTGAGGGATAGTTTTTAAATTAAAATCTGAGTAAGAGAAAGGTAATCATGTACAGTTATATAAGCGGGACCCTGGAAGAGGTCAGAGAAGATTACATAGTGGTGGACAATCAGGGCATAGGCTATCAGATCTATGTGCCTTTGCGTCTGATGGATGAGCTGCCCGGGACGGGGCATCAGGTAAAGATTTACACCTATCTCTATGTCAGGGAGGACGCCTTTATGCTCTATGGATTTGTGTCCAGAGACGAACTATCCATGTTCCTGCTGCTGATAAACGTGTCCGGAATAGGGCCCAAGGGAGCCATAGCCATACTCTCGTCCCTCTCCGCCAATGACATCCGCTTCGCTGTGGTCAGCGATGACGATAAGACTATTTCCCGGGCTCCGGGCGTCGGGAAGAAGACGGCGCAGCGCCTTATTATCGAGCTGAAGGACAAGGTGAGCCTGGACGACGCCCTGGAGACGGCGTCCACCGAAGCTCCTGTATCTGTGTATTCCGGGAACAGTGTGGTCAGAAAGGAGACCATCGAGGCTCTCACTGCTCTGGGGTATTCTGCCTCGGACGCAGCTCATGTCCTGGCGGGCATAGAGATCACGGACGAAGATGATGTAGAGACTATACTTAAACAGGCACTTAAAAATATGGCTATAATGTAGGAAAGCTTGACGGCGAGAGCGGAGTGCTGCGAACGCTCAGCGAGTTTTGGCGAGCTTACACATTGAATACCTAGCGAGGTTTTTTCTAACTTAGTGTGAAAGCGTGCGCAGCTGTGAGAGTGTATACGTTAGCTGCGTGCCCGTAAATGAACTCATTTTCACGCGAGCGCCTTAAAATATATAAATTGGGAGTACCAAATGGAAAAACGAGTTATTTCCACACAGATACAGGAGGAGGATGTCCGCACGGAGTACAGCCTGCGGCCGACTACCTTTTCCGAATATATCGGGCAGGAGAAGATAAAGGACACCCTGCGGGTCTACATCGAGGCGGCCCGCCAAAGGAAAGAGCCCCTGGACCACGTCCTCTTTTATGGTCCTCCCGGACTGGGAAAGACCACTCTGGCCGGCATTATTGCCAACGAGATGGGCGTCCACATGAAAGTGACTTCCGGTCCGGCCATAGCCAGGCCCGGAGAGATGGCCTCTATCTTAAGCAATCTCCAGGAGAACGATCTCCTCTTCGTGGACGAGATACACCGCTTAAACCGCCAGGTGGAGGAAGTACTTTATCCGGCTATGGAGGATTACGCCATAGACATAATGATAGGAAAGGGTGCCAGCGCCCGCTCCATCCGCCTTGACCTGCCCCATTTCACCCTCGTGGGAGCCACCACCAGAGCCGGCCTGTTGACCGCTCCTTTGAGAGACCGCTTCGGCGTTATACAGCATCTGGAGTTCTATACGGTGGAGGAGCTTAAGACCATTATCCTGCAGTCCGCGGCGAAGCTTTCCGTGGAGATAGAAGAGGAAGGGGCCGTAGAGCTGGCCAGCCGTTCCCGTGGCACACCCCGGCTGGCTAACCGCCTCCTTAAGCGGGTTCGCGACTTTGCCCAGGTCAAATACGACGGCATCATTACCAGGGAAGTCGCTGCCTTTGCCCTGAACCTTTTGGAAGTAGACAGTCTGGGCCTGGACCAGAACGACCGCATGATACTTTTGACCATCATACAGAAGTTCTCCGGCGGCCCTGTCGGACTGGATACCCTTGCCGCTGCCATAGGGGAAGACTCGGGTACCATCGAGGAAGTCTATGAACCGTATTTAGTGAAAAATGGATTCATTAATCGAACGCCTAAGGGCAGGGTTGCAACAGAGTTGGCTTATGCGCATTTTGGCCTCCCCAGAGATTGAAATTCAAAACCGCCCATCGAGAGAGTGATATTTCACCCACCCAGGGAGAAAATAAAGTTTTATCGCATGTGTAAATGTAAATATATAATCAGCTGTCATAGATAAACTTAGCGGTGGCTGAGTCAGGTAATATTGTTTTCACAAATCATTCAGCTGATTTGTGAAAACCACTATATTACCTTACGAAGCTACCTCACATAAATAATTATATAATAAAACCATTTTTTCACGAGGTGAATATCATGAACGAAAAGAATGAGGTGCAGGTCGTCATAGGCGGCAAAGTCCTTACCATGAGCGGGGCCGAGGACGAGCTCCATATTCAGAAGGTGGCATCCTGCGTCAACCGTATGATACGCAAGATGGAGGGCACGGAGGCCTACCACGCCCTGCCCACGGACATGAAGCCCCTGCTCATTGAGCTGAATATCGCTGAGGAGCTCATCGCTGCCCAGGAGAAGGAGGAACAGCTGGAAGCCGACCTGCAGCTGCGTGAGAATGAGCTTTCCGAGACGAAACAGCGCCTGGTGGACGCCGAGCTTCGCCTGGAGCGCTATGAGGGAAAGAGGAGAAAATGAAACACGAGCTTCTGTCTCCGGCAGGGTCATTTCCCGTCTTTAAGGCTGTCCTCGCCGCCGGAGCTGACGCTGTCTACTTAGGCGGCGACCGTTACAGCGCCAGGGCTCTTGCGCCTAATTTCAGCCCTGGGGAAATACTTGACGCCATCGACCTGGCTCATTTATACGGCCGGAAAGTCTTTCTTGCGGTTAATACCCTCCTTAAAGGTAAGGAGATGGGCCGAGAACTCCATGATTATATTCTGCCTTTCTATGAGAGAGGGCTTGATGCCATTATCGTTCAGGATTTTGGCGTGTTTTCCTTTATCAAAAAATATTTTCCGGATCTGCCAATACATGTCAGTACCCAGATGTCCGTGGCTTCTGCCTATGGCGCTAAATTTCTCAAAAATATGGGCGCAAAGCGCATCATTCCTGCCCGGGAACTCACCCTGACAGACATCCGCGACATATATGATAAGACCGGGATGGAGCTGGAATGCTTTATCCATGGAGCTCTCTGTTACTGCTATTCAGGGGATTGCCTTATGAGCAGTCTCATTGGAGCCAGGAGCGGAAACAGAGGACGCTGCGCCCAGCCCTGCCGTCTGCCTTATAAGGTAATGGATCAGAATGGGACAGTCTATCCCGGCAGGGGATCATATCCTTTAAGTCTTAAAGACTTGTGCGCCATAGAGCTGATCCCGAAGCTTAGCGAGGCAGGAGTGTACTCTTTTAAGATAGAGGGGCGGATGAAATCCCTGGAGTATGCCGCGGGAGTCACCGCCATTTACAGAAAATATATGGACATATATGAGGAGGGGCCGGCAGATTTCCATGTGTCAAAAAAGGATATTGATACCCTCATGGCTTTAGGAAACCGCAGCGGCTTCACTAAAGGCTATTATGGGGAGTGGAGCGGGAGAGAGATGGTGACTCCGGAGGCATCATCCCACACAGCTCCGGGAACAGATGAAAAGAATAATTGGCCGCTTTTGCCCATTCCCATAGAGGGAAAAATTAAAATAAAATCAGATGAGGCTGTGGAACTGACGGTTTCTGTCGCAGATGATGAAAATATCAATGCATCATCAGAAAAAGTAAACGGACTGCCAAATAAAGGTAGGGCATCTGCTGTGTGTCGATCAGTGGCTGTCACAGGCCCTGTAGCGCAGATCGCTAAAAGCCGTCCGGTTGAGGCAGCCGGGATAAAAAGGAGAATAGAAAAGACCGGTGATACTTCCTTTGCTTTCTCAAAACTTGAAGTCGAAGCGGAAGAGAACTGTTTCGTCCCCATCGGGCAGATAAATGAGCTTCGCAGGACTGCTCTTTTTCAATTGCGGGAGGGAATGTTACACTGCTTCAGGCGGACTGCCCCTGAAGCTGCTGTACCAAAAAATAATATGGAGGGGATCTCTCTTGATAATGTGGACCATGCCAGTCGTGGAGATAAAAGATCAGGTGCTGATAAACAATTGATCTCACCTGCATATTCAGAAAAAAAGCGTCCCCTTCTCAATGCCGTGGTCTCTGACATCACACAGTTGGAAATCGTCCTGGCATCCCCTGTCGTGGATATGGTATCCCTTGATTTGGGAACGAATGAGAAAAAATATTTTGAGAAGGGGATTTACCGGAGTGAAAAGTTTTTAAATGATATAGAAGAATATCGCCGACGCACAGTCTCCGCAGGCAGGCAGAGCGGTTTCTGTTTTCCTTATGTGTTTGGCAGTGAGCCGCAGGAAGTGTTTGACAGCCCCGCCTGGGATGAGATTTACTCACGATTCGACCTGCTATGGGCCAGAAGCTATGACAGCCTTGGCTATTGCCTGACGCATTTGCCTGACAGGAGAGAGCATATCCGTCTGGATGGCAGTGCATATGTCTTTTCGCCCCGGGCCTGGCAGGCCTTTTCAGAGACGGGTATAAGCGGCTATACAGCTTCCCCTGAGCTTAACCGCGGAGAACTGTCCCATATGCCGAATGATGCAGCAGAATTTACCCTATACGGTTACCAGCCCGTGATGGTTACCGCAAACTGCCTCCACAAGAATTATTTCGGCTGCCAGAAAGGAAGCGCAGATCAGAAGGAATTTTATCTCTCAGACAGGACGGGACGAGAATTTTTTGTGAGGCGCTGCTGCAGGGACGGCCTTAATATCATTTATAACAGCCGCCCGTTAAATCTCCTTCACAGGGCGGGAGAGATAGCAGACCTGGGCTTTGGCTCATACAGGATCTCCTTTACCACGGAGTCCGCGCTGGAATGCGGCCGCATACTTGACACATTCGTCCGGGCGTTTATACTGGGAGAGAGCATTGATCCTCCCGCAGACAGCGGAAGCTTCACCAACGGACACTTCCACAGGGGAGTGCAGTGAGAAAACAGACAGACAGGCATTTTTCGGGAAAGATTATACAGCGCCCGGCACGAAAATGCAGATGAGGTAAGAGCATGATACATCTCATAACCGAATTATCCAAATATCTGATGATCATACTTTTCGCCTTTTATGCCTACTACAGCTTCACCGTTCTGGCTGCCAGGGAAGGCGGCAAACGGCAGAAGAGGATGTTTCGCACGCAGACCACCTGTATGTTCCTGATCCACCTGGACGCATACATTGTCATTTTCGGGAACCAGCAGGAGATAAAATACCTGATGTTCTATGCTATGCAGCTGGTGTTCTTCATTGTTGTATTTATAATTTACCGGCTCATCTATAAGAAGTCAGCCCGACTGGTGGTAAACCACATGTGCATGCTGTTGATGATAGGTTTCATCATCCTGACTCGCCTGGACTACTCCTCAGCGGTGAAGCAGTTCTCTATCGCGGCCATAGCCATAGTGGTGACAGTGTTCATCCCCCAGCTTATCAGAAAGCTCCACGCCCTGAGGAAGTTTACCTGGATTTACGCCGGGGTGGGGATAGTCGCCCTGGCTGCGGTACTCCTTTTCGGAAGGGTATCAGGCGGCGCCAATATTTCCTTTACCATAGCAGGGATCACCCTGCAGCCCTCGGAGTTCGTGAAGATAATATTCGTCTTCTACGTGGCCTGCATGTTTTACAGATCCACCACATTTAAGCAGATCTGCATTACCACGGTGGTGGCGGCGCTGCACGTGATCATCCTGGTATTATCCACGGATCTGGGTTCGGCGCTGATATTTTTCATCACTTACGTCATCATGCTCTGGGCAGCGACCAGGAAACCGTCTTACCTTTTCGCGGGAATTGGCGTTGGAGTCCTGGCTGCCCTTGCGGCGGACAGGCTTTTTTCCCACGTGAGGGTAAGGGTGGAGGCCTGGAGGGATCCCTTTGCAAATATTGACGGCAGCGGATGGCAGGTGGCTCAGTCCCTCTTTGCCATAGGCACCGGCGGTTGGTTCGGCATGGGACTCTATCAGGGTCTTCCCAATAAAATCCCGGTGGCCAGCTCGGATTTCGTCTTCTCAGCCATCTGTGAGGAGATGGGCATCATTTTCGGGATATGTATCATACTGGTGTGCTTTTCCTGCTTTATCATGTTTTTGAATATAGCAATGCAGATAAAGGATCCTTTTTACAAGATGATCGCGTTGGGATTGGGCTGTGTCTATGGGATACAGGTCATCTTAAATGTTGGAGGCGTCATCAAATTCATACCCTCGACAGGGCTTACCCTGCCACTGGTCAGTTACGGAGGAAGTTCGATACTCTGTACCATCGTGATGTTTGCGATCATACAGGGCTTATACATATTGAGACAGGACGAAGGAGATTCAAATGTCCAGGCAAGGGAAAAATCAAAACAGCAGAGCGGAGGGTCCCGAGATAATCGATCTGGATGGGAAGACGGAAAAAAAGCAGACCAAAGCCAGACCCGCCAGCAGGCAGTCCGAACCGGCGTCGAATCAGACGAGGACGAGCTCAGCAAAAAAATCGAAGAACAGACCAGATGGGAAGACATGGAGGAGCTCTGGTAAGCAGGCCACCAGCGCAGCCGAGAAGCCGGTGAGAAGCCGGGATTTTATGATCATCACCTACGTATTTCTGGCGGTGTTCATACTGATGATAGGCTATCTGGTGTACTTTCAGGTATTTAAGAGCGAGACCGTCATCAGCAGCTCCTACAACTCCAGACAGGATCTCTACGCAGAGCACGTGATCCGCGGGGATATACTGTCCTCCGACGGGAAAGTCCTGGCGGCTACAGATGTCAGCCCCGATGGGGGCGAGACCAGAGAATACCCTTATGGCCGGATGTTTGCCCACGTGGTGGGATATGTAAATAACGGCAAAGCCGGGGTGGAGTCATCCATGAATTTCAATCTGCTGCGGTCCCACTCATTTTTCCTGACCCAGTTGTACAATGATCTTACAGATCAGAAGAATCAGGGGGATAATGTGGTCACTACACTGGACTATGACGTGCAGGAGGCGGCATACAATGCCCTGGGAAGCAATAATGGAGCCGTTGTGGTCCTGGAGGCCGATACCGGAAAGGTGCTGGCTATGGTCTCAAAGCCGGATTTCGACCCGAATACCCTGGAGGCCAACTGGGATTCCATAGTTAATGATGATGACAGCTCGGTGCTTTTAAACCGCGCCACCTCGGGAACCTACCCGCCGGGGTCGGTATTTAAGATATTTACCACCCTGGAGTATATTCACGAAAATCCGAACTACGATTCCTACAGCTTTACCTGCAATGGAGAGTATACTGTGGGAGATACCACTATACACTGCTATCACAACTCAGTGCATGGGCAGGAGAGCCTGGTGGACTCCTTTGCCAATTCCTGCAACACCTCCTATTCCAATATAGGACTGAGCCTGAATATCGACAAGTTTTCCTCATTGCTTGACGACATGATGTTTAACCAGAGCTTGCCCGGGACTCTCTCCGGGGCTAAGAGCAGCTTTACGCTCACAGACGACGCCTCCACCGGGAAGATAATGCAGACGGCCATAGGCCAGGGGGACACTACGGTGACGCCTCTTCATATGGCAATGGTAGCCGCAGCCATCGATGAGGGAGGGACGGTATACGCACCCTACGTGGTGGACCACACTGAGTCCGACAGCGGGAGAGTGGTAAAGAGATACAGAAAGTCGGAGGCCGGGACGATAATGTCCTCCTCGGATGCCCAGATCATGCGGGAATTCATGGGGCAGGTGACAGCCAGGGGCACGGCATCAGCGCTTTCCGGCCAGAGCTATGACGCCTATGGCAAGACCGGTTCCGCAGAGTACGACAGTGCCGGGAACAGCCACGGCTGGTTCGTGGGATTCGCCTCAAAGGATGGATATTCGGACATAGCCATAGCGGTCATAGTCGAGGATGGCGGAAGCGGCAGTTCCAGTGCGGTTCCGGTGGCAAAAAAAGTTTTTGATACTTATTTTAATAAGTAAACTTGCAGAATCCTGACATCTCGTGTATACTTGACTCAGTTTTTGAGACCACATCGGAGGGAATGCAATGATTGAGGCTACCAGCTGTGGTGGTGTGGTAATATTTCGCGGAAAGATTTTACTGTTGTACAAGAATTACCGCAACAGGTACGATGGATGGGTCCTCCCCAAGGGAACTGTGGAGGCCGGCGAAGAGCACAAGGACACCGCCATCAGGGAAGTGAGAGAGGAGACCGGAGCCAGGGCGGTCATCATCAAGTATGTGGGGGAGAGCAGTTATACTTTCAATATCCCCGATGACGTGGTGGACAAGACCGTCCACTGGTATCTGATGATGGCTGACAGCTATTACAGCAAGCCGCAGAGGGAGGAGTATTTTACAGATTCCGGATATTACAAGTATCACGAGGCATGGCATCTGCTTAAGTTTCCCAATGAGAAGCAGATACTGGAGCGTGCATACGACGAATATCTGGATCTGAAGCGGAGCAATCTCTGGGGAAGTAAAAAGTATTTTTAGTGATGGACTGATGGACTGGAATACCTGGCACGGTAATTATGGATTTTGGGATATTCAGAGATTTATGATGAGGTGAGAGATGGTCTGGTATGGGCACATGGTCCTGGGACGGGGCCTGGCATCAAAAGAGAAGATGATCAGATATCGGATCAGCCACAGGAAGGCTCACGTGGGGGTCTGGCTCGTCATCCTGCCCCGATTCGAGCATCAGGTCCTGGAGATAATTCCGAGCACCCTGCTCCTGCAGGAGAATTATCCTCTGGATGATCTCACAGTCATCGGCATGGCCCTTACCCGTAAGGAAGCCGTGGACATAGCGGCTGAACTGGCTGCCGCTGCCGTGATAAAGCGGGGCGATGCCGATGTGGCAGCCTATCTGGGCAGCACTCATGAGCGGGAGATGAGCAGGGAATGAGCAGTGCAGTGGGAATGATCATCAGTATCATTTTGCTGATCATCGTGGTC
This sequence comes from Clostridiales bacterium, assembly GCA_021204765.1. Lineage (GTDB taxonomy): Bacteria > Bacillota > Clostridia > Lachnospirales > Lachnospiraceae > Eubacterium_I. The sequence continues at coordinate 7,439 of JAJPYU010000233.1, read as the reverse complement.
CTGGTCATCCTGGTATTGTTTTTACCGATAAAGTATGGGCTTGACGCGGACATAGATGGGAAAAAAGTGTTTTTTAAAATAAAATACCTTGGCTTTATCCGCTTTTGTTTATCCTATGATGAAGAGATAGAGGCTATACTTAAAATATTTTTCTTTAAGCTGGACATTTTCAAATTCCTGCAAAAGAGCAGAAGCAAAAGCAAAAAGAAAAAGGAGGAAAAGCCGGATGGGCGCAGCCGCCCCCAGAAGATAAGGGATGGACTGGCCACTGCGAAGCGGGTACTCGGGACGATCGGTGAGTACAGCCTTATAGAGGCAGTGATGCCGCCGGTAAAGAAGTTTCTCTTTAAATGTCGGCCCAGGAAGATAAAAGGGCAGGTCGGATTCGGATTTAAGGATCCCTCCACCACGGGATACGTCACCGGAGCAATAGCGGTGCTGCCGATAGTGTATCAGACAGATCTGGCGGTGACACCGGATTTCGAGACGGATGAGACTTATGTGAAGGGGAATCTCCACGCCGCCGGACATATGAGGCTCATGGCAGTCATTATCCTGGCTGTGGGGCTCATCGGACAGAAAGGCGTGAGAGTATTTATAGGAGCTATAAGGCACAGGGATAAGAAGAACTCAAAAACAGCTGTTGTGTCGGGGTGACAGACGGCCGGAGAGTATAATAGCTTATACAGCATAGGACAGGAGGATATATAAAATGGCAGAGGTCAATTCAAACGGTACATTTCAGAAGACAGTGGACGCACTGATGAAGGATATGGATGGTTTCATCTCCAGCAGCACGGTGATAGGTGAGCCTGTCAATATCGAGGGGGCCATCATACTGCCTCTGGTGGATGTGACTTTCGGTATGGCCGCCGGTGCCTTCATCGCCGAGAAGAAGAAAAACAGCGGCGGCGGTGTGGGTGCGAAGATCTCCCCCAGCGCGGTCCTGGTCATAAAGGACGACGTGGTGAAGATGGTCAGTGTCAAGAGCCAGGACGGCATCATGAAGCTTATCGATATGATACCTGACTTTGTGAATAAGTTCATGAAAAAGATTGATGAAAAACGGGATCCCGAGGGCTTTGCGGCGAAAGAAGAGGCTAGGGAGGCGGCCGCGGAGGACATTAAAGAGAAGCTGAATATTGAGGAGTAGCATAAATATAGTTTTAAATGCGGTTTTGATGCATTTATTGTACTATATGATCTGTGAGAAGTTACTTTTCACACGGTGAGAATTCAGGGCGTTCAAATTTTTTATTTTATGTGTTGCAATATCAGATTTGTTCTGTTAGAATACTCATGTTGCGAGTCGGGGAGGAAGTCCCATGACTTAATATGCCTTAAGGAGGTGTTATCATGGCAAAATGTGCTGTTTGCGGAAAGAGCGTACAGTTTGGCAAGAAGATCAGCCATTCACATATCAGGACTAACAGGCAGTGGAAGCCGAATTTAAAGAGAGTCAAGATCAATGACAACGGCACCCACAAGAGAGTGTATGTATGCACCAATTGCCTGAAGAGCAATAAAGTGGAGAGAATCTAGTACGACCATTAAGGGACCTGCCAATGCGGCAGGTTCTTTTTCTGTTGCCTTTTATATGAGTATCAGTTATAATATTTCAAATAGTTCGCAATTTCGCAGGAGGTAAGGTATGAAAGGCAGATTGGAAAGTTCACTGGGGACTGTCAGCATAGATTCGCAGGTGGTTGCCACCTACGCCGGATCTGTGGCGGTAGAGTGTTTTGGTATAGTGGGAATGGCCGCCGTCAATGTCAAAGATGGACTGGTGAAATTGCTTAAAAAGGATTATCTGCACCATGGCATTTCCGTGAATATAGAGGATGGGGATCGGATTACACTGGATTTTCATGTCATTGTCTCTTACGGCGCGAATATTGCCACTGTGACGGAGAATCTCATGGAGACCGTGAAATACAGGGTGGAGGGTTTCACCGGGATGAAGGTCGTGAAGATCAATGTATTCGTCGAGGGCGTCAGAGTGATTGACTAGTAGGAGGATATACCTTTGGATAGTAAGACCATAGATTCAAAACTGCTTGCACGGATGTTCTGTGCCGGGGCGGCGAGCCTGGATGCGAAGAAAGAGTGGATCAATTCTCTCAATGTCTTCCCAGTGCCCGACGGAGACACCGGCATCAATATGTGCATGACCATCTTTTCCGCTGTAGATGAGATGAAGAAGACCGGAGCCCGTGATATGAAGGCTGTCTCCAGAGCCATCTCGTCGGGATCACTGCGTGGTGCCAGGGGCAATTCAGGTGTCATCCTCTCCCAGCTCATACGTGGCTTTGCCAGGCTCATCGCGAATTATGATGTCATAGACAAGCTGGTTCTCTGTGAGGCCATGCAGAAAGCCTGTGATACAGCGTATAAGGCGGTCATGAAGCCGAAGGAAGGCACTATTCTTACTGTGGCCAGAGGCGGGGCTGACAAGGCACTGGAGCTTTCCTGTGATGATAGCTGCGATATGGATGCCTATATTGATGCCATTATCGCCGAGATGGAGAGGGTGTTGGAGCGGACTCCGGATATGCTGCCGGTACTCAAACAGGCCGGGGTGGTAGATGCCGGAGGCCAGGGCCTGGTAGAAATCTTAAAAGGCTCCAGGGATGCTTACAGGGGAAAAGAGATAGACTACAGTGTGCTTTCCGGGGATGAGGCACCGGAGATTCCCTGTGTGGACTTAAGCGATAAGAAACTGGATACAGACGATATTAAATTCGGCTACTGCACTGAGTTTATCATTAATCTTAATAATGAAATGTCGGAGGACGAGGAGGATGCTTTCAGATCTTTCCTGAATGATCTGGGTGATTCCATAGTCCTGGTAGCGGTAAATGACATTGTTAAGATTCATGTCCACACCAATGATCCGGGGTTGGTGCTGCAGAAAGCTTTGTCTTACGGTTCCTTAAGCAGGATCAAGATAGACAATATGCGTGAGGAGCACGAGGAGAAGCTTATCCACGATGCCGACAGGCTGGCGAAGGAGCAGGCTGACGAGCAGGAGGCAAGGGCACATGAGAGGGAAGCAGTTCAGAGCGGTGCAGACAGCGAATCTGCCGGTCCAGAGACTGAGACCGTGCCCATGAAGGCTGTTGGATTTATAGCAGTGGCTGTAGGAGACGGACTTCGGGAGGTGTTTACCGAATATGGTGCCGACTTTATCATTGAGGGTGGGCAGACCATGAATCCCAGCACCCAGGATATGCTGGATGCCATAGAGATGGTAAACGCTGAGACGGTCTTCATCTTCCCTAATAATAAAAATATCATCATGGCGGCGAACCAGGCGGCGGATATGACAAAGGACAGACAGGTCATAGTCATTCCCACCACATCGATCCCCCAGGGGATTACGGCTATCATCAATTATATCGAGGAGTCAGGCGTAGAGAATAACAGGGATGCTCTCTGTGAGGTCATCTCCACGGTAAAGACCGGCGAGGTCACTTACGCTGTCCGTGATACGAGAATAGACGACCTGGATATCAAAAAGGGGGATTTTATGGGTCTGGGTGATTCCGGATTGCTTTCCGCAGGGAAGGATATGACTGAGGTAGCAAGTGACATGGTCGCAGCCATGGTTGATGCGGATTCATCCTTTATCTGCATATACTACGGAGAGGAAATATCTGAGGAGGATGCCAATGCGCTGGCTGGTATTTTGACAGAGCGGCACCCGGAGTGCGAGGTTGAGGTGCAGCCCGGAGGCCAGCCGGTTTATTATTACATCATTTCTGTTGAGTGATGATGCTTTGGATTAATTTATGCGTTCTTCCCGAACCGGCAGCGGGATGCCCGGTGCGGTGATAGAAATTAATGGGGATACACCATGAGACTGGATTCTCCCCTGAGAGAGATAAAGGGGATAGGAACGAAAACGGAACAGGCATTTAACGCTATGGGAGTATACACGGTCGGTGATATACTCCTGTATTTTCCCAGGGATTATGAGCACTGCCCTGAGATATGTGAGATAGACGAGGTGAAGGAGGGCAGAAAAAATGCCATCTGCGTCACTGTGATAAAAACGCCGTCTGTAAACACCCATTCGCGTCTTAAGACGGCGGTACTGGATGTCCGCGGCGATGTGAGAAAGCTGAGGCTCATCTGGTTTCGTGCGCCCTTTATACGCTCTGTTGTAAAAGCCGGCGGCACCTACGTATTCTATGGCAGGGTTTCCGTGAAAAATGAACAGTACTATATGGAGCAGCCGGAGGTCATGTCAGCGGATGCTTACGATGAGCTGCGTCACGGATTGCGCCCCATCTACAGCCTGACTAAAGGTGTTTCCCAGAAATTGATAAGAAAGACCGTGGCAAATGCTCTGGAGGACATTCCCCTTGAGATGGAATATCTGCCGGAGGATATCAGGGTCAGGAATCATTTGAGTGAGTATAATTTTGCTCTTAGTAATATGCATTTCCCTGAAGATGAGCTTTCCTGTATCACCGCCAGGGAGAGATTTGTCTTTGATGAGTTTTTCTTTTTTATCCTTTGCATGCAGCTGACAAAGGATTCGGCAGAAGCTCTGGAGAATACGTTTTCTTTTGGTGATACTTCTTTTGCCGAGTCGCTGAAGAAGCAGCTCCCCTATAAGTTGACCGGGGCTCAGGAGAGGACCATCGCCCGGGTGCAGGCTGACATGCGCTCTGAGAAAGTCATGCAGAGGCTTATACAGGGCGATGTGGGATCCGGCAAGACGGTAGTGGCATTTCTCGCCATGCTGGATTGCGCCCACAGCGGATACCAGTCAGCTATAATGGCACCTACGGACGTGCTGGCCAGGCAGCATTACCAGAAGATGGTAAAAATGTGCTATGACTTTGGCCTGGACTACCCGGTGGTGCTGCTGACCGGGTCGCTCACGGCCAAAGAGAGGAGAGAGGCCTGCGCCGTTTTGGAAAATGAGCCATCAGCTCTTATCATAGGCACCCATGCCCTTTTCCAGGATAAAGTAAATTATAAGGGACTGGCCCTGGTCATCACCGACGAGCAGCACCGCTTCGGAGTAAAGCAGCGGGAGGCATTGTCCTTTAAGGGAGCGGCACCCCACATCATGGTAATGAGCGCCACTCCCATACCCAGGACCCTGGCTATAATACTGTATGGGGATATGGATATATCCGTTATAGATGAAGTGCCGGCGAAGAGACTGCCCGTCAAAAATTGCGTGGTGGACACTTCGTATAGAAAAACGGCCTACCGCTTTATGGAAAAGGAGATAAAGGTGGGACATCAGGTATATATCATCTGTCCCCTGGTGGAGGAGACGGAAGGATCAGAAGGGGAGAATGTGTCGGACTACGCCGAGAGGCTGCGTGGCATTTTTCCGGATGGGATCAAGATAGGGACACTCCACGGTCGGATGAAGGCAGAGGCGAAGAATCAGGTCATGGAGGATTTTCTTGAGAACAAGATCCAGATACTGGTATCCACCACTGTGGTGGAGGTGGGAGTGGATGTGCCCAATGCCACAGTGATGATGATAGAGAATGCGGAGCGCTTTGGCTTAGCCCAGCTCCACCAGCTGAGAGGCCGGGTGGGCCGGGGCGACGCCCAGTCCTACTGCATATTGATGCAGGGAGACGGGTCAAAAGAAAAGAACCGACGGCTGGAGATCTTAAACCAGAGCAACGACGGCTTCTTTATCGCGGAGGAAGACCTTAAGCTACGTGGTCCCGGGGACTTCTTCGGGATACGCCAGAGCGGGGATTTCCGCTTCAGGCTGGCCGACGTCTACCAGGACGCTGAGGTCATGAGCCGTGCGTCCTATGAGGTCGGAGTGCTGATGCAGGATGATCCCGCTCTTGCAGACGCCGCACATGCGGTACTGCGGGAGAGACTCAGGCAATATGCCGGCGATGAATATGCATTACTAAACCTATAAGGCACCTGCGTGGTTACTTTTTTCGGGCCCGCGTCAGGCACTCCGCTGCCGGCGCTGTGAGAATGAGTGAATAGCCCTGCGTGTGAAAAGTAACGTAAATTGTGCCGGATCAGTCCGAATATGTGTTTGCATTATTCGGGAAAGTATGTTAGACTGTATTTAGAACAGAGATTCGAGGACGACAGCCCCTGGATCATGTGCTTATGATTATGGGGAGACTATTATTCTACTTCACAGGAGGGGTTATTCATGGCAAAAGGAAGAATCAGCGATAAGCAGAAAGAGATACTGGAGTTTATACGTTCTGAGATACTGGCGAAAGGGTATCCTCCGGCAGTGAGAGAGATATGCGAAGCGGTCCATCTGAAATCGACTTCATCGGTTCACGCTCACCTGGAGACACTGGAGAGGAACGGCTTTATCCGACGTGACCCTACGAAGCCCCGTGCCATCGAGATAGTGGATGATGAGTATGCCCTGACCCGCCGGGAGATGGTGAATGTCCCAATTGTCGGCCAGGTGGCCGCCGGAGAGCCTATCCTGGCGGCTCAGAATATCACCGGCTACTTCCCCATCCCCACCGAGTTCATGCCGAATGTCCAGACTTTCATGCTGAAGGTAAAGGGAGAGAGCATGATCAATGCCGGTATCCTTGATGGTGACATGGTTCTTGTCGAACAGCAGAATGTCGCCCGTGACGGCGACATAGTAGTCGCTCTTGTCGACGACTCCGCGACAGTGAAGACATTCTACAATGAGGGAGACCACATCCGCCTCCAGCCAGAGAACGACTTCATGGATCCGATAATTGTAACTGAAATAGCGATACTCGGTAAAGTTATGGGTGTGTTCCGATTTTTATAATTATAGTCCTAAAAGTAACCCTTAAATTTCATATTTAATCCTTGATACTGTCTTAGTTTTATTATAAAATTACTCTATGACGTGTGCGGAGGTGTCGATATGAATAGAATTTTATTTGCTTCATCTGAGGTAGTTCCTTTTATTAAGACCGGCGGACTGGCTGACGTGGTTGGTTCCCTGCCCAAATATTTCCCCAAAGACGAATACGATGTCCGTGTGGTCCTGCCGAAATACGCCTGCATGGATCCAAAATACTGCGAGGGCATGGAACTGGTGTCTGAATGCCAGGTACAGCTTTCCTGGCGCAGGCAGTATGCCGGCATATTGAAGCTCGTTCATGACGGAGTCACTTTCTATTTTATCGACAACGAATACTATTTCGCCGGACCCCATCCCTATGGAGAGATTTATCAGGATGCGGAGAAGTTCGCCTATTTCTCCAGGGCAGTGTTGACCATTCTCCCTATAATCGATTTCCAGCCGGATATCATCCATTGCAATGACTGGCATACCGGGCTGGTACCTGTATTTCTGACGGCATTTTACAGAAATGATCCTTTCTATAAGTATATCAGGACGGTGTTCACCATTCATAACCTGAAGTTCCAGGGCCGCTGGTACATAGACGCCATAAAGGATGTGACCGGACTGCCCCAGGAGC
>JAJPYU010000112.1 GCA_021204765.1 Clostridiales bacterium | reverse complement strand
ATCTGCTCCACAACCAGGACCGTATCGAAGATGTGTCCGTACGGTACGAGTGGAACGCTCCTATCATCAGGAAATACAAAGAACTCAAAACCCAGCTTGGGAAAAGCAGCGCGAAAGAAGAGATCTCACTGATCAGAAACAGAAAACCGGCACCATAAATCCCATACAGCACATACAGCTGAGCCGCCAGATCACCACGCTGACAGAGGAAATAGAAGAACTGAAGTCCAGGAAGACCCAATTGATGTATGACGCCGGCTGCCATAGTGCCGCTGAAATGAAAGACGCTGAAAATACTCTCGCGAAGATGGCAGATTATCTGGAGAAGCTGGATGCCCAGCAAACCCAGCTGACCGATCAGCTGGATTCTGACGAAGCACAGTTTTTAGAAATGCAGAAAAAAGTTGACCCTAATCAGAATGAGGCCCTTTTAGAAGCCCTCGCTGTCCACCGCAATGCCTGTGAAGCAAAACTGATCACAAAGCTCAGGGACAAATTTAGTACCAGGTTCCGATATGACAGACTGGACGTTGCCGCCGGGATGATCGACAGCAGACTTGGGGATAATTCCGGCCAGATTCAAGACCGCAGCCAGCAACTCGAACAAAAACAACAAAGAAACTTTGAAAAATCTCGAGCGGATGCACCTAAAAGAAAATACAATGATACTGTATTATAGAAAAGGATGCTTTATCGGGTCTAAATCCCGATAAAGCATCCGCAGTTACCAATCGAATCAAATCTTACACACCCTATGGTTTTAAGGAATCCTAAAATAAAATTCCGGCCCGCCGTCCCTGTTTTCCACACCGTAATCAGCATGGTGCATCTTTAAGATAGCTCCGCTGATGGCCAGACCCATACCGGAGCTGCCATACTCCTCGGTCCTGGCCGCATCGCTGCGGTACAGGGGCTCCCAAATATGCTCCATATCCTCATCGGAAATTATTTCGCCATCATTATATACACTCAGAGCCCCGTCACGGATGGTCAGGCGAATTAATCCTTTTTCCTTGCAGTAACGAACGGCATTGGAGAGCAGGTTATCCATCACCATCTCAATAAGCACAGCGTCACCTGAGATCAGACCTTCTCCTTCCTTGTTCCATTCAGGGGAAATCCCTTTCGCCTCCATCTGCGGCTGATAGTGCTCATAGATCTTTTGCGCCAGCTGCTCCAGGGATATTTCTTCCCTTTTCAGCTGGTATTCCTCGTCATTCACTCGGGTATAGACCAGCATGTTGTTGAGCAGAGCGTTCATATGATCCGCCTCCTGCCCAATCATTTCTACATACCTGCTCTGCTTATCCGGCTGCAGGCCGCTTTCAAGGCATTCTGCACTATTTTTTATCACAGCTGTCGGTGTTTTCATCTCATTGGCAATGGCATTTAAAAAAATTTCCCGGGCCTTTGACGCCTGATCCTGCTTTTTTCTAATTTATAGATAAATTATGATCAGAAACACAGCCACTGCTTCACCGAAGATCACTATCGCCAGAATATATTTGCGGTATGTCCCGGCATGTCTGGCCAGACGGACCGCATCCACATAGTCATCCGCTCCCATCTGATAGCCGCGTAACTGATCCGCCTCAGATACTTTCGCAGTGATAAAGAGAATCGGCAGGTTCTCCCTCTGACGTATCTTCCTGCAGAGAGTAAAGCCATCCATCTCTTACCTATCCCAATAACTTCTCCAGTGTGCAAGTCTGGGCTATACTCTTCCTGATCTCTGCTCTAAGCGGAAGCAGAGACGCGGGGGACACAGAAAGCTCATCTATTCCTATGGCCAGGAATGTGGGCAGCAGGTCAATATTTGCTCCCAGCTCTCCGCAGATGCCGATCCATATGCCGGCCGCATGAGCCGCGTCTGCGGCCATCTTGAGAGCCCTCAGTACTGCCGGGTGTTCAGGGTCAAAGAACTTTCCCAGATCATTGCACTGCCGGTCACAGGCCAGGGTATACTGAGTCAGGTCGTTAGTACCTACGGAGAAGAAATCCACCAGCTTGGCCAGCTCCGGTGCCATGAACACTGATGCCGGTGTCTCCACCATGATACCTATCTCAGTATCAGGATTAAAGGGAATGCCCTCGTCGGTCAGCTCCTGCATGACAGCCTGGCAGGCCCTTCTGCACTCCTTCACTTCCCAAACAGCAGTGATCATGGGGAACATGATAGCCACTTTGCCATAGGCAGAAGCCCGGTAAAGTGCCCGCAGCTGTGTGCGGAAAATCTCCGGCTGGTTAAGGCAGATACGGATAGCCCTGACTCCCATGGCAGGGTTCTCCTCCTTCTTCAGATGGAAATACTCCACCTGCTTGTCAGCGCCTATATCCAGGGTGCGGATCACCACCCGCTTTCCGTCCATGGCCTCAGCGACAGCCTTGTATGCCTCAAACTGCTCATCCTCTGTGGGATAATCATCAGCCGCCAGGTACAGGAACTCTGACCTGAACAGGCCGATGCCCTGCCCGTCATTTGCCTTCACAGCCGTGACATCCTCAGGAGATCCTATATTGCAGTAGACCATCATCCTGCGGCCGTCCAAAGTCACATCCTCCTGTCCGATCATCGTGGCCATAAGCTCCTTCATCTGCTGCTGCTTCCCCATCTTATCCTTTAAGCTGCCGAGAGTGATCTCATCGGGCTCAATAAATACGGCTCCTGTCTCACCATCAATATAGACTTCCCTGCCATTATACTCCTCATTTAGGCTGTCTCCCAGGCCGCAGATGGCGGGTATTCCCATGGTACGGGCCAGTATGGCCGTATGGCTGTTGCCGGAGCCGCCCCGGGTAACGAACCCGAGGATCTTCGTCTTATCCAGCTGAAGGGTCTCAGAAGGTGCCAGGTCATCCGCTGCCAACACTACCGGCACATCTGAATCTATGCCTCCCTCGACTATACCCATCATGATGTTAAGGAGCCGCCTGGTCACATCTCTGATATCTGCAGACCTTGCTCTCATGTACGCATCATCCATGGCCTCGAACATGGCGGCAAACTGCTCTCCTGCCTGCCATGCGGCGTACTCGATATTGCAGTGCTCCTCTTCGAGAGTGGCGTTGATGGCATCCACATAGTCCTCATCATCCACGAACATGGCGTGGGTCTCAAAGAGAAGAGCCGTCTCTTCGCCGTTTTCCTCCCTGCACTTATCCGCCAGGGCGTTTAACTGGTCTATCGCCTGCTCCTGGGCAGCGGCCAGTCTGGCCTTTTCCGCATCAATGTCCCAGGCTTCTGTTTTAACCACAGTCCCGTCATTTCTCTTGTAGAAATACAGCGGACCTTTTATCATGCCTTTGGAAACACCCTTTCCCTGTAATAAGATCATAAATTCGCCTCCAGAAATGCCTTCATACCGGCCGCAGCGGCCTCCTCATCGTCTCCCTCAGCAGTGACAGTGATGGTCATACCTTTCTTCACGCCCAGGCTCATAATGGACATAAGCTTGGTGGCTCCAACGTTCCTGTCACCTGAAGTGATGGTGAGTGCGGAAGTGTATTTCTTGGCCTCCTTTACCAGCTCTCCTGCCGGTCTTGCATGGATACCCAGTTCGTCTGTGATTGTGTAATCAAATGTCTTCATAATAAATACCGTCCTTTCTTTTTAAAATACATTGTAGATTTTATACTTCACGTTTCTTATATCCGTATCTCGGGTCATGACAGCTGCTCCAGGATCCAGTCCAGATCATCGGTGGTCTTGAATTTCTCCAGGCAGTCCTCGTCCTCGAGAACAGTGCAGATTTTGCCCAGCAGATCCAGATGCTCATCTCCGATACCCGCAATACCGAATACCAGCTGGGCCTTCTCATCGCCGAAATCCACGCCCTCGGGATACTGGAGGAAGACAATACCTGTCTTCTTGACTTCGCCCTTGGCCTGGGTGGTGCCGTGAGGAATAGCCACGCCCATGCCCATGTAGGTGGTGACGATCTTCTCTCGCTCCTGCATGGCATCCACGTAGCTGTGCTCCACATAGCCCAGCTGCTCTAAGAGCTCACCGGCTGCCTGAATGGCTTCTTCCTTAGTCACCGGGCTTTGTCCCAGCTTAATCCCCTCAGGGACCATCACTTTCTTCTTCGGAGCCTCAACCTGTTCTGCGCTCTCTGCGGCCGGCGCTGCAGCAGCAGTCTCCGGTTTCTCATCTGCGGCCGTGATCTCTGTGGCAGACGCTTCTGCCGCCGTCTCGTCCGGCTCAGGCACTGCCGTGGTCAGGCGTTCATACAGGGCATCCAGAGCGGGATCCGCCAGGAAGTTTCCTATGGTAATGAGCTCCGCCTGCGGCGCTGACTTTCTTGCCCTCTCAGCCAATGTAGTCTGAACAACGGCTATGTCACAATCGGCAGGGATATTATCCACAGAGGTATTCTTCACTGTTATGTCAGGCAGCTGTTCCTTTATGCGGTTCCGGAATTTGGTAGCGCCCATGGCAGATGATCCCATACCCGCATCGCAGGCGAAGATAATCTTTTTGATCTCCCCGACAGCCTTTGCGGCTATGCCTGATGTGGCAACTGCGATATCCTCTACCTTCTGGCCCTTGGACTCAGCCTTCATATCAGCGACCTTCTTCTGTGCGTCCTCAAGGCTCTTGGAACCGGCGTGTCTGACTATAGGTGAAGCGATGAGGAAAGATACGCCTGTGGCCAGCAGCACTCCGATGATGACTTTCAGCATATCCGATCCTGGCGTCATCATCAGATAAGCGATAATGGATCCGGGTGATGCCGGTCCTACCAGGCCGCAGCCTGTCAGGTTAAACCAGAATATAGCCACCATATTTCCGACGATCGGGGCAACGATGACCACCGGGTTCATCAGGATATACGGGAAATATATCTCATGAATACCGCCGAGCAGGTGAATTATGACTGCTCCGGGAGCGGACTGCTTTGTGGTCTTATCCTTACAGAAGAACATGTAAGCTAAGAGGACTCCGAGGCCGGGACCAGGGTTCGGCTCAAGCATGTACATTATGGACTTGCCTGCGACGGCAGCCTGTGCTGTGGCTATAGGAGTAAATATACCGTGATTTATAGCGTTATTTAAAAACAGCACCTTGGCCGGTTCAATAAAAATGGCGATCAGCGGCAGCAGGCTGTGACTTACCAGGACATTTACACCGGCGGTAAGTATGGTAAGGATCAGGGTCATCAGAGGACCTATGGCTACATATCCCAGCATTGCCAGCAACAGGCCGATGATGCCGATGGAAAAGTTATTTATAAGCATCTCGAATCCGGCAGGCATATGTCCGTCCATGGCCTGGTCAAACTTCTTGATGATAAAGCCGGCCAGAGGGCCCATGATCATAGCTGCCATCAGCATGGTGACATCCGTGTTGCTCATGATGGCACCTACTACGGCAATGGCACCGGTGATGGCTCCCCGCTGTCCTCCCACCATCTTGCCGCCGGTATAAGCGATCATGATGGGGATCAGGAAAGACAGCATAGGGCTGACTATGGTGTATAAGTTTGCATTGGGTATCCACCCGTTTTCATTGAACAATGCCGCCAGAAATCCGAATGCGATCAGCGCACCAATATTCGGCATCACCATTCCCGACAGAAATTTTCCGAAGCTTTGTACTTTTCCTTTCACGAGTAATCTCCTCCCAGATATTGATCAGATTTTATATCCTATAATCAATCGCTTTGGTGAGATCACTCAACCGTCATGACTAAATAACCCTGACACCCTGCTTTTCACATTCCCGAAGAAAAGCATCCGGCAGCTTCCCGTCAGACACTATGATGTCCGCCTCCGACAGATCGGCAATGTGAAAACTGCTTTTTTCTTCCAGTTTGGATGAGTCCATCAGCACTATCACCTGTTCTGCCTGGCGCATGGCCGCCTGCTTTAAAACGGCCTCATCGCTGATCCCGCAGGCAAACCCGGTACGGTCGTTATATCCCGTGACTCCCATAAATGCCTGGTCAAAATACACGCTCTCTAGTTCCTTTATGGTCGAGACCCCGTAAATACTGTGGCTGAATCTGTTGAGTGTCCCTCCCGGGAGCATGACCGTGGGTTTCTCCAGTTCCGCCAGGACTGTGGCACAGCTGAGCCCTGTTGTATATATAATAAAGGACTGATCCGGTATGGCTCTGGCAAACATTGTCGTCGTGCTTCCCGAGTCCAGGTAAAATGTGCTGTCCTCCTTAAGAAGCGACCGTGCTTTCTCAGCGATCAGCTGTTTCTCGGATATGTTCCGGACGAACTTACGGCTTAGGAGGTCATCCGGTCCTATCACCGTCTGAACCGACTTGGCTCCTCCGTGGATGCGGAGGATCCGTCTGGCCTCATCCAGATACTTCAAATCCGTGCGGAGTGTCATCTCCGATACGTTGGGAAACTCCTCCTTCAGCTGCGTGAAACTAACCGTTCCTCTGTCATTAACAAGTTGAGCAATCGCATCTCTGCGAATCTCCATGGTATCCATAGGCCCCTTCCTTTCCTGCCGGGCCGGCAAAAAGGGTCGGGCCCGACATTTTTATTTATCTTCTTTTATAAAATTGGCCAGCAGATATTCCTCTGCATCCGGGCACCACAGGCCGTTGTGGGCATCCACAATATCAGCCAGTGCCATCAGCCGCTCATCACCCTCTGCTTCTCCCCGGCTGCGCAGATCTGTAAGCGCAGTAAGAGGCATCGAAAGATGCGTATAGATCAGCTTTTTCCCACCCGGGATCTCAGGCAGATGCAGCGTCGTCTCCGCAGCCGCGTCCAGGCCTCCGATATGGGTAGCCAGGACAGCCGGGTCAATGCGGCCTTCTGCAGTCAGCCTCAGAGACTCGATCATATCATCGGTGTTGCCGCCGGTGGTTCCCATGACATGGGTGGAATTATAATGCACATCATAGAAATTCATCGGAGCGGAGAACTGCTTATCGGTAGGGCCGGCAAAGAAATTCAGGCAGCCATCCCTTCCGAGAATCGCGCTGCACTGGGTCACTACTGCCGCTACAGGCGCGTAACAGAGCACATCATCATAACCGGTGCCGCAGGAAATATTTATAAGCTCTGCCACCGGATCCTCAAAAAGGCCGGTATTGACAAAATGCAGCTCTATGCCGTCTTTTGCAGCTTCTTCAGGCGGGAACAGGAATGCAGCCCTGTCAAGCCTTTCCTGATTTAAGTCCGTAACCACGATCATCCCGGGACGGACATCCCTGTGCAGGGCATAGGTCAGGGCGCCAAGGCCCATCGGACCGGCACCGGCCATAATCGCCAGCTTGCCGCTTTTTCTTATGCCCATCTCGTGAGTGTACACACCCATTTTCGTGTGATAAGCGGCGTTAAACGCGCCGATACTGCAGGACATGGGCTCAGCCAGTGAAGCCTCATAGTATGCACGTCCCTTATACTCCAGCAGGCATCCCAGCTCCATGACCTCCGCAGGGATCACGCAGTAGGTGGTGTCTCCGCCAAAGAATTCGTAGGAATATCCCGGGCTCCACATGGTGCCCTTGTAGTTTAAGGCCGGCTGAAGAGTAAACTTCATTCCAGGCTTAAACCTGTCGCCATGATTTTTGCCGACTTTTACGATGTCTCCGGCGAACTCATGTCCCATGATGGCAGGATGCTCTGCCACGTCGGGATGGACCCGCTTGTGTCCTGTTCCCAGGATGGCGCATTTGTATGTGGACATACAGATGCTGTCCGAGATAACTCTCACAAGTATCTCGTCATCCGTGATCTGGGGCAGCTCAAACTCTTCCAGCCTCAGATCATTGGCACCGTGAAGTCTTACACCTTTTGCTTTCATAGCAATAATCTCCTTTCTATTTTAAGCTAAAAATATTTTTGTTTCAACAAGTTTTATGTTAAACCTACATGCCCGCTTCGCGAGCAATACCACGTTATAAAAGCCGATTGCTACGCGTTTCACGCTCCTGCAATCGCCGCCCGTATAGCTCTGCATACGTTCTCACTAAATTCGCACTCTGTGCTCATTAAGTGTTCACAGCATCGCAATTCGGCCTGTCGGCCTACTTGCTCATACAGGTCAGATCCTCTAATATCCATTCATCCGGCCATGCAAGCATGTCCGTCTGGATGTCTATTGAGGACACTTTTATAATAATTTGTGTATAACCACTCTCGGCATCAATTCCTGTATCGTGCTGTACTCTGCCGCCTGGGTGCCGCTGCACATCACATTAGCTGCTCCCGTCGCTGTGGAAAGCCTTGCGGCCTCCTCAAGACTCATATCTGCCTCCTCAGCCACAGCCATGGCCGCCACAACGCTGTCCCCGGCTCCCACCGTGCTGCCGACAGGAACTTTCAATCCTTCTGCGTAAACGGTCTCGTCCGCGGTCACATAGAGAGCTCCCGAACTGCCCATGGAGATTACCATCTTTGTAATGTGGTATCTGTCCATCATTGCCAGGGCTGTCTGTCTTAACTCTTCCTTAGTGTTCAGTTCCCGTCCTATCAGGGCTGAGAGCTCATGGTCGTTTGGCTTTATCATATATGGAGAAGCCGTAAGCCCCAGCTGCATCTGCTCTCCGTCAGCATCCAGGATTGTCTTTACTCTTTTAGAATTGCAGGCTGTGACCCAGGTACGATAAATATCTGTCGGACATCCCCGAGGAATACTGCCGGACAATATCACGATATCGCCCTCATTCACCTTGCCCAAGACCTTATCGAGCAGCTTTTGCGGTAAATCCTCCGGAATCAACATCCCAGGCTCATTGATATCCGTATTGGTGTGGTTTACAGGATCGACCACTTTCAGATTCGTTCTGGTCTCGCCCTCGGCGTATATAAAATCATATTTGATCCCGAGGTCATCAAGAGCAGCCTCAATCAGTCTGCCGGTTCCGCCTCCCAGGATTCCTGTCGCCGCAGAACTGCTGCCTAGTTTTTTTACAACCTTCGAGACATTTATTCCCTTCCCGCCGGGATCCACCCGGAGAGTGGTGATGCGGTTTACCGCGTCTATGGTCATCCCCGGTATCTCAACCGTCTTGTCCAGTGCCGGATTAAGTGTAACCGTATAGATCATGCTGTCCTCCTCTTTTTGTTTTGAAAGTTTTTCTTAATAGTTTTTTTTTGCTTTTCCACAAAAATGCATATA
>JAJPYU010000218.1 GCA_021204765.1 Clostridiales bacterium | reverse complement strand
TTACAAGCTCTGTTCACGTTTCTTCTGTTCTTCTTCAATATAATCTGCTCCGAGAATCGTCCTCACCGTCTTCTGCGCGATGAGCAGATCCTGCATCTCCTTCTTGACAGTCCGGTATTCCTGATAATCTGCTTTCTTTTGGCTCAGCACTTGTGCATCACACAAAAAAAGCGCATTCATTCCACCCCGATATACAGGGAAAACAAATGCGCTATGTATGTAAAATATATTTAAAAATATCAGGACAAAACCGGTCTATACAGAGAAAAATTTAACCCATATATTAACAGTGAAATGAATCAGACTATCCCTGACTTAAAATGGCATCAATTTCTTCGAGGCTGGGATCATCCCTAAACTGCTTCTCTTTGGTATAGTCACCATATCCAGGCTCAAATTGCTGCATAAACCTCGCGGTTCCTACAGGGCCTAAAGCATCACTAAGTGCCTTCATGCCTGTTATCCTTATCTCCACTGGATTATTTAAATTTACACTCTGCATTTAAATTACCTCCCCTATATACTTTAATGGATTAATCACTCTAACCTTTAAATCTAACCGCGCCGCCATCTTCTCCAGCCTGTCATCGGTTGTCAACAAGACGTCAGCATCTGCACTTTCTGCAGAAGCAATATGTAAACTGTCAAAAGATTTTATATTTGACTGTGACATAATCTCCTGCGACCGCTTTTTTATATCCTCCGTATAAGCAACGGAAACACTTGCAACCTTGTATAGTTCCTTTACTCTCTGCTTCTTATCCAAATCTGTCATATGTTCCATTTCCAGATTCAAAACATCACTGCCTACAATATCATATATACCATTTTGTCCTCTTTGAAGCACTGCCAAAACAGCCTCACTTTCTAAATGAATCCTCTCCTGGCTCTGGTCATCAAACGGTCTGTTATAACAGCAGTTATCCAAATAAATTCTCAACACTCTGTACCTCTCGCTTCTTTGGTTGTCAGTATATCATATTATCATCTGATCTGCTATGCCAAATTTCAAGGAAGATAGTATTTATTTTCATAATTCATGCTATAGTGCATCCAACTCAATTCGTCACTCAGTGCGTGGCAATTTAGAAATGTCACCATTCACCCCGCCGTTTTGCACTGCATCACGACGGGGTATCCCTTTGAAAAGCCCTACTCCTTCTTCTCCCCTCCGGAGGCAGAAGAATATTGGCAATCAGAGTGATGACTGAGAAAAACGCACTCAGTATCGCCCAGAGCATGACATCTCTGTGGTTTTTCTTCGCCAGCTTTACATTGGCCATCATACACACTGCCCAGATGCCCAGATAAAACACAAACATAAAATAACGCAAAAAAATCAAAAAATACATAACTGATACTCTCCTTTTCTTTTAACTGAACGGCACTCCCCTCTTTAAAGAAGGGAGTGCCGTCCTGATCCTTTATCACTGTAACCATCCGAATTTTGCTGATCATGACACCTCCTCCCGCAAAAGCATTCTTCGGATTTTCCAACATCAAAATATATTTACTGATTAAAGGCGGAATTGACAACTCCAAGTAATTCCTCCGGCTTGTTATATTTCACCTTCGCATAGATATCCATCGTCGTCTTACTGTTCTCATGACCGGCCAGATACTGAACCGTCTTAGGATCCACTCCTGCATAGATAAGGTTTGTAATGTAAGTATGCCTCAGAATATGAGGTGTAATCCTGAAATTGATACTATAAATAATTGACGGGTTATTTTTCTGAAATCCCATCTCAGTTGGTCTTACGGTGTATTTAATCTTTTGATCATTTACATATTTGTAATAACTTCTTTCTTTATCAGAACGAACGCGCACATAATTCCATAAATTTTGGAACTGAGATTTGGTCAGAGGGTCACCATTGCTGTCTGCAATAACATATTTTGAAGCCGAAACTTCCTTTTCTTTACGCAAACACTCTGTAAGACATTTCGGAATCGGAATATCCCTACGCGCGGCCGGTGTCTTAAGTACATCAATGATTACCGGTTTGTTATACTCTGAATGCCAAGCTCTGCGCACAGAAATATACGGTGTTTCCGTATCCATAAATACGCAGTCCCACTGCAAAGCCAGGATCTCCTCGCGTCGAAGTCCGGCATACAACCCGATCATTATTTACACAGATTTATAACATATACCCTGGCCATACATCATTCCCATACATCTAACTTTCGGGACTTATAATAGTATCCCATATCCTTCTCGCCAATTTCACGGACTACTCTGCAGGGAACACCGTAAGCAACGACATTGGCGGGAATATCATTTGTAACTATGCTTCCGGAGCCAATGACCGAATTATCACCTATTGTAATACCCGGCATGATCTGGGCGGCAGAACCGATCCAGACATTTTTCCCGATGTGTATGGGAAGGTTATACACATAATGATGCTCACGCAAAACAGGAAATACCGGATGGCCGGATGTGCAAAAGACTACATTAGGAGCGATCAGACAATTATCCCCTATGTAAATGTGCTCATCATCCACAAACGTAACATTCGAGTTTATATATATCCCTTTTCCGAGATGAACATGCCTGCATCCCCAGTTTGCGTTCAAAGGAGCTTCCACTGTACATCCATCCCCTGTTTCCGCGAAAACCTCTTTCAAAAGGGTCTGCCTTTTTTCTGTTTCAGTCGGCGGGGTCTGATTATATTCCATCATTTTATTCTGATAGATATGCTGATCGCCCAATAAATCCGGATCATCATAACAATAGGGAAGTCCCTGCTGTTTTCTTTCAACATTGTTCATTCCGTTATCCTCCTTCAGTTGAATTTTACGATTAAACTGTATAAAAGAATCCCCGGAAAATCAACATTTCCGGGGATTCCTTTAAATCGCTTTTCCGTATACGAATTATCTCTTTGAGAATTGGGGTGCTCTCCTTGCCGCCTTTAAGCCGTACTTCTTACGCTCTTTCATACGGGGATCACGTGTCAGGTATCCGGCCTTTTTAAGTGCCGGCCTGTAGTCCGCATCCACCTCAAGGAGTGCCCTGGCGATGCCGTGACGGATGGCTCCGGCCTGTCCGGTGTAGCCGCCGCCCTTGACATTTACCATGACGTCAAATCTGTTCTCGGTGCCCGTGGCTGCAAAGGGCTGGCGTACGATTATCTTCAGGGTCTCAAATCCAAAATAATCATCTATGTCACGCTTGTTGATGGTGATCTTGCCTGTGCCGGGTGATAAATACACTCTGGCAACTGATTTCTTCCTGCGTCCTGTGCCGTAAAATCTGTTCTCTGCCATATTGCTTTCCTCCTCCCGATCAGAATGTTAAGACTTCCGGCTTCTGAGCCTGCTGCTTGTGTTCAGGTCCGGCATAGACGAACAGCTTCTTGTACATCTGCCTTCCCAGAGGTCCCTTCGGGAGCATACCCTTTACGGCGTGCTCGATCACCCGCTCCGGATGCTTGGCCAGCATGGTCTTTAAGTCTGTCACCTTCATGCCGCCCACATACTCGGAATGATGATAATATTTCTTCTGCTTCAGCTTCTTGCCTGTCACCTTGACCTTAGCGGCGTTTACAACGATCACGTAATCGCCCATGTCCATATGAGGCGTATAGGTCGGTTTGTGCTTTCCCCGGAGGATCCTGGCCACCTCGGTGCACAGACGCCCCAGATTGTACTGTGAAGCGTCCACCACGTACCATTTCCTCTCGATATCTCCTGCCTTAGGCATATATGTATCCATGATATTCCTCCTGATCTGACTGTTACTGATCCGCCTGCAAAAGAAATGTCCGGTAACTTACGCTGCGAATCACGCCCAAATATTATAGTACAGCGGATTTGTAGTGTCAACTCATTTTTTCATCAGGTCAAGTCCGGTCAGATCTGCCGTCCACCTGCTGGTCTTCACAATACTCCATTTCAGCCGCTTCGTATACATCAGTAAAATATCATTCCGTGACGGCGTCGATCTCAAATGAGGAAACCGCATCATCGGTGATACCAATGGTCATAGTGGAGTCACCCTTCTCGTAGATCAGGGAGGATCCGGTGTCCTCGTCGGCCTCACCGTAGGCCTCTATGACGTCGTCCCTGGCGCTGCCGATGGTAATGCCCTCGTCGCTCTCCACAGTGTCATCCATGAAAATGATGGCTGAGACATAGTCCACATCGTCTGTGGGATAAGTATCCAGCTTAAATCCCGAATAGGAGTACACCTTGTCCAGTCCCTCGAAAGCGCAGCTCTCGGACTCAAAGTAGCTGTAGTCATCTCCAAGACCCTCTATAATGGGGTCAGCCTCGGCATTCATAATAATAGTGGTGCCGTCTATGGTGACGGTGTAGGCATCCACTGCCGCTGCCGTCTCATCCGCTGTATTGTCTCCGGCATCTGAGGATGCATCGGAGCTGCTGCCGCAGGCCGTCATTCCGAAAGCCAGCACCGCAGCCGCCGTGACCGCCAGTATCATTTTCGCTCTCTTCATCTTATCAGTCTCCTTTGTTTGATTATTATGTTCTTTTGACCCTGGTATCATCGTCATTTTATATTCGTTTACAATATCTGTCAATAACTGATGATCTCCCCATATTCCGTAAGCTCCTCATACTGGGCCGCCTCCATGTCCTCGTAGAACTGTATCTTCTCAGCGTAGACATCGGCGTACTCCTCATCGTCCCGGTAGTCCGTCAGCTCATAATTATCCGCCAGATACTCCCCGAAATACTCTGAGAGCTTCTCCGCCCCCGACAGGTTCATGTGCAGCCCGGCATCGTAGGTGTCGGTGCTGTAGTCTATGCCTATCTCATCGGCCATGGCCGCCAGGTTCAGGTAGTCCAGGCCGTACTCGTCAGCGTAATCCACTATCTGCTCATCCCACTCGTCGTACCAGTAGGGGTAGAGGCTGGGGGATTTCACCAGGACCAGGGCTATGTCATTCTCCTCGCATAGCTGGCGCATTTTATCCAGGTAACCCATGGCATATGGACCAAGGGTGTAATCCGCCAGGGGATCCGGCTCGGGGAAATCCTCCACCGGCCGCACGTCCACCCTCATGTAGTAGCCGTTGTGGGAGACCTTATCCCGATGGAACATGTATTTGATATCCTCGAGGGAAAGCTCCGACCAGCGGGAATGGAATCTCAGTATGGGGAAGAGATACTCTATCATATTCTCATCGTCGGTCATGGAGGCCTTTATGTCATTTATCTTGGACATGGACAGCCGCATACCGTCTATGCTCATCCGGTTGTAGGCCTCGCTCTGGGGCTCGTTGTATTTGAGGGCCAGGACGTTAAATACCACCACTTTCGGAGTCTCGTATCTTAAGGTATCTTCCAGCAGGTAGTAGGACTGCCAGGCCAGCTGCTGGGCCGAACCACGGATGTAGCTGGTGATGCCGTAGTCCTCGTAGAGGGTGATGGGGGAGAAATTCTCGTAGACCTCGCAGTCCCCCACGAATATCACCTCGTGATCCGTTGTCTCCTTATAATATTCCGCCACGAAGGCCCCCTCCGGGATGTCCGACATGTATTTGGGCATAAGAAGCTGCTGCAGGAGGAATACCGCCGCCAGTATCACCGCTATGGTTACGATCACGGCCGCGGGCTTTCGTCTAAGTTTTTTCTTCTCCATACGACGCCCTCCTCCTAGAACTGGTTATAGATGAACTGGGTGGAGTCGTAGCCGATGCCGTAGGCACCGAAGACTACCACCACCAGCAGCAGTACTGCGAAGACTATGTATTTCGTAGCCGCAGGAGCCGCATATATGGCATCCCTGACGCTGCCCTTTTTCTCCTGGAAAGCACTGACCACAAAGAGCAGCACCGTGCAGGCGATAAGGAGTATGTACTCCTTGCCGGACAGTCCCATGCCGATAAAGGCCTGGGCGGTCAGCTCCCTTATCCGAAAATGGGTGAAGAGATTCCCGAACATCCTGAAAGTCAGAGGCACGTCCCGGTAGCAGTCAAAGCTCCTGATGGCACTCATGAGCAGTATGGTCCTCACTATCTGGAAAATGTGCCACCACTGCTTATCCTTCACATTGAAACGATTGTGAAACCTGCGATACAGGGGCTCCAGCTCCTGGGAAACCATGATTACCGCGAAGTTCATGAGTCCCCAGACTATGAAATTCCAGCTGGCCCCGTGCCATATGCCCGTGGCGAACCAGACCACAAAGGCGGAGAGGTATACCGGCACCCGCTTTCCTATGACCTCCCCCAGCTTTGCCCGGGAGAACTTGGAGAGCTTCAGCATGGGCTTGCACACGGAGATGGGATAGAAAATGTAATCCTTAAACCAGGTGCTCATGGTGATATGCCATCTGGTCCAGTATTCCTTTATGTTCTTTGAGAAATAGGGCCGGATGAAGTTTTCCGTCACCTTGATGCCCATGGCCTGGGCTATGCCTATGGTGATATCTATGCCGCCGGTGAAATCCGCATAGAGCTCCAGGGCGTAGAAGAGATACCCCACCAGGACGAAAGCGCCCTGATAGGTGGTGGTGTCGTGGATGATGGCGTTCACCGCCACCAGTATACGGTCGGCTATGACCACTTTCTTAAAATATCCCCAGAGTATGCGGTAGAGCCCGTAGGAGAATACCTTCGGGTCAAACTTATGATTCTCAAAGAGGGAGGCCGACAGGTCGTTGAACCGGCTTATAGGTCCCTGGACCAGCTGGGGGAAGAAGGACACGAAGAGTGCCAGCTTGAAAGGATTCTTCTCCGCCCTGCTGGTGCCCCGGTACACGTCGATGACGTAGCCCAGGGTCTGGAAAGTGTAAAAGGAAATGCCCATGGGCAGGACCAGGTTCCGCAGGGTAAACTGCTTTGCGCTGCCGGCAGATGCCAGGATATTATTTATATTTGTGATGGCGAAATTGGTGTACTTAAGGACCGCCAGGATGCCGAGATTTATAAAGAGGGCCAGAAGCAGCCATTTCCACTTTTTGGCGGTAATGCCTGCCTTGTATGCCTTTCGCTCCTCCCGGGTCATGGCGGCCTTATTGGCCTTGATATATGCTTTTTGCGTCTCCTCCAGGGCGTCCAGCTTTATGGTGACCAGGTAGGCCGAGACCGTCGTGATAGCAATAAATATCAGGTATGAGGGTCCTGCTATGAAATAAAAGACATAGCTGGCCACCAGCAGCAGGGGCCACTGGCACTTTTTGGGCAGCGCGTAGTACAGCAGAAATACCGCCGCCATAAACGCTATAAAACTGTACGATGTAAAAAGCATGGCTTCCTCTCAATCTCCACCTAATCTCAACAGTCCGCTCTTTTAGTGCGCAGCGGCAGCTCCCGCTGCGGCAGCCCTGCAGCTCAGTCCTCCTCGTCCAGGCGGCAGATCAGCTCATAAAGGGCCTGGGCCGAATTGAAATTCTCCGGGACGATCTCCCCTGCAGGGATCACCACGTCGAACTCTTCGCTGATCTCTGAGATGATGGACACAATGTCGAAGGAATCGATGATCTTGTCGTCCACCAGTGTGGTGCAGGTCTCAAAATCCACTTCCGGGTGCAGTTCCTGTAAAATCTCCATTAAATCTTCCATGATAAATCTCTCCTTTTCCTGAATATTTTATTGATACCGCAGATTAAATAAGACGATAACTGCGAATCTCTCCGTGTTACGCACAGCCCTGCATACACTCTAAAAACGTTCGAAATCTGTTGAATCTGACCTAACTAATCAGGCAGTCATACTCACTCCTGAGCTTTCCCTCACAGCGCAGCACCGACTGCTTGGCCAGCACCTGGAGGGTATCCAAAAATCCCGCGCCAATGTCATAATCCCGCTTTACCAGGGACAGTTCCGTGCATCCCAGGATGGAGGCCTGGGCACCGCGGCTCCTTAAATGCTCCGCCGCTGTATTAAATTTCTCCATATCCACCGGCAGTCCGGCCTTGACATTTTTATATATAACGTCCATGACATAGCCCTGGTACTGTTCCTCCGGAAGCACTACCTCCATGCCCATCTCCTCCAGCACTCTCTGGTATATGCCGCTGGTGATGGTGCCGTCGGTGGCCATGATCCCTGCCCTCTTTATACCGGCAGCCACCAGCTCATTTCCCGCCTCCCTTATGGCGTGGATGATGGGGCGGGGGATGGCTGCGGAGAGCTTATCATAAAAATAATGAGCTGTGACGCAGGGTATGGCGATGACATCGGCCCCATCACCTGCCAGGGCATTGCCGATGCGGGTCATCACCGGCAGGGGATCCTTATCGGACTTTCCCAGTATGTAGGCCGTCCTGTCCGGTATCTGCGGACAGTTGTAGATTATCATATTCACGTGCTCCTGATCGCAGGAGGCGTCGGTCATATTTATCATCATTTCCAGGTAACAGGCTGTGGCCAGGGGCCCAAGCCCTCCTATCACTCCAAGTGTCATATATTGTCCTCCTTCACTTGTATAAAAACTTACATGCCCGCTTCGCAGGCGCCAACAGTATATAAAAGACGAATACTCCGCGTTTCACGCTCCCTCCCAGCGTCCTAGTCCACAGTGGAATCCTCCGTGGGCGTGGCCGGGTAGAGGCTGTGGTCGAAAATGTGGCTGTTGTAATGCCTGGATGAGTATTCCTCCAGCTCGTCGTCGGTCAGCAGGAAGAAGTAGTCATCGTCACCCTTCCTGGGGGTGGCATCGAAATGATACCAGCCGTCTCCCACATCCACCAGGCTCCAGTAATGGCTGGAATAGTGAGTGTCGCTTTTAACCACGTCCAGATTCGGTATACCGGCCGCAGTCAGCAGGGCCTTTGCCGTGGAGAAATAGATAAAGCAGTCGCCGCTCCTCTTCGTAAAGCCCTGATAGGCTCCGTTGGTCCAGCTGTCCTTGTCCGAGGTATCCACGTAGGCGATATTATTCCTGCACCAGTTGTAGATGGCCCAGGCCATCTGCTTCTTCGTCATATCTTCAGTGGTGATATCATCCAGGACCTCCCGGGCCAGCTCCAGCACTGTATCCTCATCCACATTTTCTTCAGGCTTCTCGCTGATGGTGATGTATGTGGATGCGGAGCTGGAATTCCCTGCCCCGTCAGTGGCCGTGTAGGTGATCTCATAGGTGCCGGGAGTCTCCGTGTCCACCTGACTGGTGTCCACTTCAAGCTCCACCTCCTCGTCCGTATTGTCCGTCACCGTGATACCGGACTTGT
>JAJPYU010000058.1 GCA_021204765.1 Clostridiales bacterium | reverse complement strand
GAAAATAAACTGTCCCAGTCCGCAGACCTTCGCTGTAGCGGAAGCTACTTCTTTGTCGATGACAAATTTTTTTCTTGCCAGAAACGGCGCTGCCGTCCCGTTAGTGATCCATTTATCAAACATTGTATTCATTACCCCCTTTTTCCTGTACTTGCAGGGTATTTATTTTATATAAAATATAATATCACGCTTTTTATTAATATTCTATGTTCATACACGACATATATTCTCAGAAAATCAGACAAAAATCATATTGTCTGTACTTTGTCCGTCCCATGCCGCGCGGAAAGTCTGCGCAGCATGTACGAACAAAAAAGGATAAGAAAATATGTACCTCTGCCGTATGACAGTTGAAGAAAGAAAGCCCCGGCTCAGTCGCCGGAGCTTTCATAAATCAAACAGACATGCTCACTTCGTGAACGCCATCATTTATAAAAGTTGATTGCTCCGTGCTTTGCACTCTCGCAATCTCCGCCTGCATTCGTAATCCGGGCTATCGCCCTACTCACTCATACAGGCCAGCCCGTCCAATGTACATGCATTCGCTCGTGCAAGCACGGCTCTGCATGTCCACAGTACGGGACTTTTATAGTATATTACTCCTGAGGAGCCTCGCTTACCTCAGCATTCTGGGCAGCTCTTGCTGCCTGGAGCTCCATCAGCCTCTTCTCCGGATAGAACTGGATGAAGATGATGTAGAGCACTGTGGCGGCCAGAGGTACCAAAAACCTGACGGAATTGATACCTACCATGAAGGCGTGGGTCTGTCCGCCGATAGCGCCGGCAATATATCCGGTGGCAGCCAGCACGAAGGACAGGATGGCATTGGAGATGGCGGTACCGACCTTGTAGGAGAAACCGCCGATAGCAGAGATAGTCGCGTTCATCTGACGGCCCTTCTCAAGGAGCACATAGTCTGTGAAACCGACGACCGTCATAGGGCGGAAAGCATTGGTCATGGTGGAGAACATGCAGGCCACGAAGGTCAGGATGTACAGTGCCGGTATGGACTTGCCGCCCACGAAGAAAAGAATCACGTAGCAAACCACGCAGATAATCTGGGTGTAGGTGACAGCCTTCTTCATGCTGCCCTTTACTCTGCGCAGGATAATGGGCATGAGCACCATGACACCGACCATACCGCTGATGGAAATGACCAGCATGTACGTGGTGATCAGCGCCGGATTCATCAGGTAGTACATGCAATAGTAAACTGAGGAAGCCATGATGATCTGGAAGAGGATACAGCCTACACACCAGAAAGCCAGCATCGGGTAAACCTGCCTTATCTTCAGCAGCTCACCAAGACCCTTGAAAGGATTCTCATTCGCGTTTTTCTCAACTGTATATTTTTCTTTACATTTTGCGAAAGCGAGCCAGCTGGTAATTAGCATCAATACCGCGCCGATCAGCACCACCAGGAAATAGCCCTTGGCCGGATCATCTCCGCCGAGAACGTTTACCAGGTTCGTGGTAAAGGAGGATACGATCAGGATGGCTATTGACGCGATGAAAGTGGAGAGGGAAATCGTATCGTTTTTCTCCATCTCATTGTGAGTCATAGTCGGCAGGATCGCGTTGTAAGGAATCTCCAGCAAGGTAAGCAGCATGCCGTAGCAGATGTAAAGCACTGCCGTGTAAACGATCTTGCCTCTCACAGTCAGATCCGGAGCCGCAAACAGCAGACAGGCCACAACTGCCCAGGGAAGAGGGACGAACAGCAGGAACGGACGGTAAGTGCCCCAGCGTGTCTTTGTTCTGTCAGCCAGGGTACCCATCATCGGGTCGTTGATGGCATCCCAGACAGCTGCACAGGTCATGATGACACCTGCCGCACCGGCCGGCACACCGAAGGTATCGGTCAAAAACACCAGGATGTAGGTGGATACCAGAGCTGTGATAAACTGACGGCCGGAGGACTGTCCCAATGCCCAGATGAACCGTGTGCCCATTGTGAGTTCATTTTTTTCTTTCATAATTAATTACACCTTTCCTTTCTTATTAAAATTTCTCCCACTTAAGATGAAATTATTATACCCCTGTTTATATTTTTTTAATAATATGGAAAAGTGACAGCAAAGGGTGTATTTTACGACATCAATTTTTAATATTCCTGAATAATATTCTTGAAATGCCCATGTGTATTCTTTATAATTGTAGTTGTATCTGATGTGTCATATGATGATACCAGGGTCAAATAGACCCGGAATGGATGCTTGCATCCAATTACGGGTATACTTGACCCGCCCAAAACATGAGGAAGTAGCAAATTTGACCTTTTTTAGGTCAAATTTAGCGGATTCCGAATGTTTTGAGGATTGCGGGAGCTCGGAGAGCGGAGCAATCCGTGGTATCATCTTATTTGACCCCAACATCTGATGATACCAGGGTCAAATATCCGCAGATAGAAAGACAGCCCCCGAATGATATAAATATCCTCGGAGGCTGAGCTAAAAAAGTCCGCTACTGTGTAATCCCATACTTGCGGTTGAACTTCTCAATACGTCCGCGTGCCTGTGTGGACTTCTGCTGTCCCGTGTAGAAAGGATGGCACTTGGAGCAGATCTCAACGTGGAGATCCTGTTTCGTAGAACCGGTCACGAAAGTATTGCCGCAGTTGCAGGTCACGGTCGCCTGATAATATGTCGGATGGATGTCAGCTCGCATTATATTCACCTCTCATACCAGAACTCTTTGTACCCTGCCGCACTCCCTGCGCTGTCCCTGCATGCTGCCGCTGTATTGATCAGCAAGCCATCGGCACAGCCAGGCCTGCGGCCTGTCGGATACAATAGAACTGTTAATATCGTGTCCCTCGGACACAGCACGAGTATTATATCATGCAGAATATCCTATTGCAAGTGCTAATTTGCTTAATTTTGGCTACTGTGTGAATTATAGGTTACTTTTCACACGGTAGCCTCCACCCTTATTCGCACTCTCGCACGTTACCGTGCTTTCCCGCTCCTTACGGAGCTAAGACTGCTCATATGGGTGGAGGTTACCTTTTTCACAGGTAGTCAGTGCACTTATATGTCTGCTTTCAAGCGAGCTTGAAGCATCCATCTAATTGCACTGGCTACCGTGTGAAAAGTAACAATTGTAGTTACTTTAACAAAGCATCCATGATTGCCGCATAGACCTCCACATGCCCCTTATCCCAGTTGGCACAGACGGCCTGGGCCTGCTCCCGGGTGGGGACTGTCAGATTCAGGTCTATAACCGGTTTCTCATTGTTCTTTACCTGACAGCGCACCAGATATCCGCCGCCAACGGCTTTCATGTAGTCAGCGTAGACGGAAGTCTGCTGCTTCAGCTCATACTTGTGTTCTTTGAAATATGAGTCAATATCCTCCCTCAGCCAGGTGTTAACCTTGTCTCCCAACAGCTCATAAGTATGCCTTCCCTCCTCTGTCAGGTGGTAGCGGGTATCATTGTGGGTGTGCTCAGCTGTGATGAATCCTGAGGAAAGCAGATCCGAAATGGCCAGCTGGACAGAAAAATAATTGGTGACATTATTGTCCAAAACATAATTCACCAGCTGATTATTAGTCACCGGGCCATCCACCCGACTCAGTATATGTAATACCATTACCCGATACCTGGCGTCGAGTTCTGCCATGGCAGGTCACCTCCAAAATTCTCCACGGATCTGATCAAAGCGACTGACATCTAAAATGCTTCGCATTTTCGGTGTCCCTTCGCTGTTCGCTCAGATGCATGCCTTAACTGCGGCCGCCACTGTATCAGCCACTCGGGGATCAAAGGGCTCCGGCATAATGTAGTCCTCACTGAGTTCCTCCTCGCTTACCAGCCCTGCAATTGCCAGTGATGCCGCCATCTTCATCTCCTCGGTGATCTGTTCGGCACGGCCCTCCAGAGCTCCCTTGAAGATCCCGGGGAAAGCCACCACATTATTCACCTGGTTCGGGAAATCACTGCGACCCGTGCCTACGACCCTGGCTCCGGCAGCCTTTGCGATATCAGGCATCACCTCGGGAGTCGGGTTCGACATGGCAAAGATAATAGCATCCTTATTCATGGAAGCTACCATTTCCGCGGATACGATGCCCGGTGCGGATACTCCGATGAAAATGTCCGTGCCCTTCATGGCATCTGACAGAGTGCCGTGGAGATTATCCGGGTTCGTGACATCACACATGGCGGCTTTCACCGGTGTGATGCGAGGATTATCCCTCGCCACGATGCCCTTACTGTCACAGAGTATGATGTAGGGGAAGCCGAATTTAAGGAGCAATTTGGAAATGGCAATTCCGGCGGCTCCGGCACCATTTACCACCACCTTGCAGTCTTCCTTATTCTTCCCTGTCACTTTCAGTGCATTTATGATGCCGGCCAGGACCACCACAGCGGTGCCGTGCTGGTCATCGTGAAATACCGGGATTTTCAATGTGGCTTTAAGCCTTTCTTCCACCTCAAAACAGCGGGGAGCTGAAATATCCTCCAGATTGATACCTCCGAAAGTGGGGGCGATAGCCGTCACCGCAGCCACGATTTCATCCGTATCCTGGGTGTCCAGGACGACAGGTACGGCGTTGACCCCGCCGAATTCCTTAAAGAGCACGCATTTGCCCTCCATAACGGGCAGAGCACCCAGTGCGCCAATATTTCCCAGGCCCAGGACGGCGCTGCCGTCTGAGACCACGGCTATGGTATTTGCTTTCATGGTATAAGAGTAGGCAGCCTCCGGATCCCTGGCGATCACCCGACAGGGCTCAGCCACTCCCGGCGTATAGGCAATTGATAACGCCTCCTTTGAATCCACTGCCATTTTCGGGACAGTGTCAAGCTTTCCTCCCCATTCTTTATGAAGTAATAATGCTTTCTCGTTGATATCCATTATAAATCCTCTTTTCCTAAAATTTTTTGAATCTGACAACTGGATTTATCATAGCATTTGCATAAAAAAATATCTACCATCTTTTTTAACAAATATATTACAGATTTCCTTACTCTGTTGAGACCCGATCATAAAAAATTCTTTTCTTTTTATAAAAGCTGTGCTATACTGCCTTTAACCACGTATTCTAAACAAGTCAATTCTGATTCTGACATTATTACCCAGGATGAAGTGACGCTAGACTATTTTGGAGGTAAACATGAAAGAGAAATATGAGAGTCTGTCCCTTGCAGTCTTGAAAGATCTCGCAAAAGCAAGAGGCATGAAGCGGATTTCCACTTTGAGAAAAGGTGAGTTGATCGATCGTATGCTCGAGCAGGACGAAATCGATGCCGGTCAGGGCAAGAATGAACCTGAAGCAAAGGAATCAGGAACAAGCGACTCAAAGGAGATATCAAAGGAAAATGCAGAAGAGGCCCCGGTGAAAGCGGCCGAGGCGCAGACCAGTCAGGAGACTCAGTCAGAGTCCGGGTCAGGTTATGTGAGGGAAGAGAGGAGAAATGATTCGGGGTACACTCCCAGGGCAGACAAAGGCGGATATGACAGCCGCCGCACCCAGCAGAAGAATTCTTACAATAATTATAACAATAACAGCTCTTACAACAGTTACAGCAAGAATAATTACAACAACAATTACAATAATAATTACGGAAATAATAATTACAGCGGGAATAATTACGGAAATAATTATAATAATAATTACCGCAATGACCGAAATAATAACCGCTCCTACCAGTCGGATGACAGGAAGCCCCGCTATCACCAGGACTATCAGCAGGGCGACCGGCCGCATTATCACAATGATTACCGCCAGCCTGAACAGGTACAGGAGGACAGACCGCGCAATAATTACCGCCAGCAGGCCGATTACCAGGATGAACGTCCCAGGAATAATTATCGCCAGCCCGAGGACATGGATGAGATGAGACCCAGGCACCGCCAGGAGTATCAAATGTCCGATGAGGAGAAGGAACTTTTTAAGACCGTGGACGACCGCACCATCCAGAAGATGGAGGCTGAGGGCCTGACCCTGGAGGAAATGGACAGCGGCGAGAAAGCCGAGGGGATCCTGGAGGTCATGCCGGATGGCTATGGCTTCATCCGCTGTGAGAATTATCTCCCCGGAGAGAATGATGTCTACGTGGCACCCTCGCAGATCAGGCGGTTTCACCTTAAGACCGGCGACATCGTCTCCGGAAATAAACGTATACGCTCCCAGACGGAAAAATTCTCCGCTCTCTTGTACATCGATAATGTAAATGGCTTCACACCGGCCCAGGCGGCGTCAAGGATCCCTTTCGAGGATCTGACCCCTGTCTTCCCTAACGAGAGGCTGAAGTTCGAGACCGTGACCGGCAGCACAGCTATGAGGATAGTGGATCTGATCGCTCCCGTGGGCAAGGGCCAGCGAGGCATGATAGTATCCCAGCCAAAGGCCGGAAAGACCACCCTCTTAAAGGACATCGCCACCTCAGTGAAACAAAATAATCCTGAGATGCATCTCATCATCCTCCTGATCGACGAGCGGCCCGAAGAGGTCACCGATATGATGGAAGCTATAAGGGGCGACAATGTAGAGGTCATCCACTCCACTTTCGACGAGCTCCCGGAGCATCACAAGAGGGTATCCGAGATGGTTATAGAGAGAGCCAAGAGACTGGTGGAGCACGGACAGGATGTCATGATACTTTTGGATTCCATCACCCGTCTGGCCCGTGCCTATAATCTGGTAGTACAGCCCAGCGGACGCACGCTCTCCGGCGGCCTGGATCCGGCGGCGCTGCATATGCCCAAGCGTTTCTTCGGAGCAGCCAGGAATATGCGTGAGGGCGGCAGCCTGACTATACTGGCCACTGCCCTGGTGGACACCGGCAGCCGGATGGACGATGTGGTCTACGAAGAATTTAAGGGCACCGGCAACATGGAGCTGATTCTTGACCGGAAGCTCTCCGAGAAGCGCATTTTCCCGGCCATTGACATAGCTAAGTCCGGCACCCGCCGTGAGGATCTGCTTCTTACCAGTGAGGAGCAGGAAGCTGTTGACATCATGCGCCGCGCCCTGGGCGGGCTTAAGCCTGAGGATGCCACAGAAGCCATCCTTAAGCTCTTCCTGCGCACCAGAAATAACCGGGAGTTTGTGCATCAGGTGAAAATGAGGAAGTTTTTCTGATTTTGATCACAAAAAGGCCCACACTATTTGTGTGGGTCTTTTATTTATGCTATATACTAGCTTATGCTTTATACACCCTTGTTCCATAGGGCTCGATGGAAATATTTCCATCCACGCTCTCACAGGTGTCCATATCGGTCATGGGGCAATGGAGAGTTATGGTCTGCTCCTTCGCCGAGTAATTCAGCACGAAGAAATATTGCTCTTTCTGTCCCGATCGTCGGCCTTCTTGAGAAGCAGTCCGCTTTTCATCTTGCTGCGCACACTTCTCCCTCACTGCCAGCTCGCAGTCGGCGGGCAGTGTGATCAAATCCGAGAAAGGTGCCAGGATGCCGGTATATTTAAGGAACTCATATGCATTCTCCCTGGTGAATGTGCCTCCGAAATGTAGGGCACGGCCTCGTCCGCACCTGGTCTCTATGAGGGCCGGCTGACCGGCATAGTAATCCGAGCTGTAGGTGGCGAGGACTCTGCTTACGGCTGCCCGGGCTGCATTATGGTTTGCGTCGGCTGCCTGCTCTCCCATCTCCGACCTGTCGGCCTCCAGTATGTCATTGAAAATGCCCGTGGAGACAGGCACGCCGTCCCACTCCATAGCCACCTGATCGGTGAGAGGCACACGGAGGGTCCAGTCCCGGACATTGGTATGGGTGAGATCCCGCAGGGCTCCCGGCATGGGGGACATAGGGCAATGTCCGTGGATGTCCTTCATGCCTGCCCTGGCTCCGATAATCAGGGTGCCTCCGGAGATAACCCATGACTTAAGGGCTTGCTTCCGCTTCTCTGAAATTATAACAGGGTGAGGATATATGAGGACATCATACTTTCCCATGTCGCTCTCGTCGGTCTCATCATTTATATAGATGACATCGTAGGGGGTGTGACTAATCTGGCTCGCCTCGAAAATGGCCGTCTCACTGCCCTCTTCTATACGGCCGTGCCACTTGTCGTACCTGGCGTCAAACTCATTGTCGTAATCCTTTACCAGGGCAAAGGCCGCCTTGCAGTCTGACCCGGCTATGTCGGCGATCCGCGCCACTCTCCCGCTTAACTCTTTAACCTCTTTTAACTTCCGGTTGTCCCGATTGTCATAGTCCAGGATCCCATGCCAGTAGATCTCCGTCCCCACAGGCGCAGTCCTCCAGCGGAAAAAGCTGACATAATCCGCCCCATGGGCTATGCTCTGCATGGCCCAGAGTGTAAGCTGTCCCGGCTTCGGAGCGGGACCCTCCATACGGGAATTCCATCCAAGAGCCCCGGACTCCTGCTCCATTATCCCAAAGTGGGGACAGACCGAGCGGGTCTCCATGAGATTCCTGCCCCAGGCCCTGTCACGCAGAGGGCTGCTCCCCTGGGGCTCAAGGCAGTTGGGGAAATTCGGGTAGGAGTCATAGGTGTAGACATCCAGGCACTCGTCCGCTAAACGGTGATTGTCCAGATTGGCGAAGATGCCGTTGGTAGTGATAAAATCCCCCTCCCTGGCATACTTTCTGATGATATCGCACTGCATTTTGCAAAAGCTGATGACGCTCTCAGAGATAAAGCGGGAGTAGTCCAGGAGCTGGTGGGGGTTATTGGAATCGTCATGTACCACCGTCCGGGGGACACAGACCTCCTCCCAATCACTGTAAGTCTGGCTCCACACCACGGTGCCCCAGGCCTCATTTAAGGCCTCCAGGGTCCCGTACTTCTTCTTAAGGAACTCACGGAAAGCGATGGTGTCCGCCTCAGAATAAAACTCATCCGTCTCGCAGTTCATCTCATTATCGATCTGCCATCCGATGATACACTCCCTTGCCGCATAATGCTCAGCGATCTTTTCCACAATGCATGAGCACAGTTCCCGATATTTCGGGGAATTATAATTATAATGCCGCCTCATCCCATGGCGGTAAGGCACACCATCCTTACGGCAGTTTAAGACTTCCGGATACTTCTCAGCCAGCCAGGCCGGCGGTGTCGCTGTGGGCGTCCCGAAAATGACCTTCATGCCCTCCTCCTGGGCGACATCCAAAAACCCATCCCAGAAGCCGAAATTAAATTCGCCCTCCATAGGATCCACGATGCTCCAGGTAAACTCCGCGACTCTCACAGTCCCAATGCCGACCGCC
>JAJPYU010000248.1 GCA_021204765.1 Clostridiales bacterium | reverse complement strand
CTTTATTGCAGCTGGAGCCCGGCTTTCACAACCGGGCCCGGCATTATTTCTTGTGTGATAAGAAACTGCGTCTCGTATCACACAAGAACGCTCCGCAAGTATGCGCAGCTCGCGGAAAGGAAATTGTTGCTTACGCAACCCGCTCGCGCGCAAAGATTGCGCAAGCGCAATCTATATTATTTTTTGCTTTTTTTACTCTTCTTATTCTCAAGTGCTTTTGCCTGCTGCCGCTTCACTGACCTGTTTTTCATCATGTACCACATAGCGCCTGTCAGGAATACGGAGGAGTAGGCTCCGCAGACTACGCCCACCATCAGCGGTCCGGTGAACTCCCTGATGGAGGACACGCCCAGGATGAAGATCATGAGGACCATGATGAATGTGGTCAGGGATGTATTGATGCTTCGGGACAGGGTCTGGGTGATACTCTTATTCACCACCAGCTCGTAGTCTACATTCCGGTTGCCGGCCTCCGCTGCCAGATTCTCACGGATACGGTCGAAGATGACGATGGTGGCGTTGATGGAATATCCGACCAGGGTAAGCATACAGGCAATGAAGGTGGTGCCCACATTGGTCCGGGTCAGTGCGTAGAATGCCAGGACTATGAGGACATCGTGCCCCAGGGCAATGACGGCGCTGGCCGCGAAGCGGATATCCCTGAACCTGAGCCAGATGTATATCAGCATGCAGATACCGGCGATGATGATGGCCCAGACGGCATCCTTTCTCATCTCGGAACTGATGGTCGAGCTGATATTCTGGGAATCGGAAATATCCTCCTCTGCCACTCCCACATCATTTTCAAGGGCATCCACCAGGGCTTCCCTCTCGTCAAGGTCAAGGGAGCGGGTCTTAAACACTACTTCATTGCTGCCGGAGACCTTCTGAGTCTGGATATTTGTATCGTCGATGGCATCCTCCAGATAGGGGATGATGTTCTCGTCTATGTACTCTATGCTGTAGTCGTCATCCAGGGTGACTGTCGTGGATGTGCCGCCCATGAACTCCAGGCTGAAGTTCAGGATATTTCCCTGGGTGGCCTTAAAGACTCCCATGCCCACGAAGCCTGCGGCGATGACCGCCAGGGAGATGCCGATGCAGATAAAGCGCTTGGAAAGGAAGCGGATAGGCTCTCTCTCCTTTTTCTCGCCGTAGAACTTCTTGTCCTTGCATCCCAGTCCGTAGAGGGCGCGCACCAGCCAGCGGGTGAGCACCAGGGCTGAGAACATTGAGAAAATGATACCGATGGCCAGGGTGCTGGCAAAGCCCCTGACTGAACCGGAGCCCCGCAGGTACAGCACCACGGCTGCGATGAGAGTGGTGACGTTGCCATCCAGGATGGCCGAGAAGGCTTTCCTGAATCCTGTGGTGATGGACTGGCTTACGGCTCTGCCGGCAGCGATCTCCTCACGGATACGGGCGAAGATGATGACATTCGCGTCCACGGCCATACCAATGGAGAGGATTATACCGGCTATTCCTGGCAGCGTCAGCGTGATATGATACAGATGCAACACCGCCAGTACCATTCCGGTGTACAAAAGCAGCGCAATGGATGCCGCTACTCCGGGGATCCGATATACTGCGATCATGAAGACTATGATGATCAGTATACCGATGATGGCTGCGATGATGCTGGAGCGCAGGGCCTGGGAGCCAAGCTTTGCCCCCACGACCTCGGACTGCAGCTCGGAAAGCTCAAGCTTTAAGGCACCGCTGCGGATCTGGGTGGCCAGTATCTCAGCGTCCTCGTAGCTGTCCATCCCGGTGATCTCGGCCTGTCCGTTTGAGATCACGGAATTGACTTTAGGGTATGTGATACATTCCCCGTCATAGTATATTGGAAGATAATCGTCTAAGTATTCCTCAGTGTATTCTGCGAAGATCTCCGCGCCCTCATCATCCAGGGTCAGCTCCACGGCGTAGTAAGTGGATCCGGTGGTGCTGTCTGTATTAGTGCCGGCCTGGGCATCCACCACGTGGTCTCCGGTCATGTAAACCTCACCGTCAGCGGTCTGGAATTCCAGTGTGCCGGGGTTGCCCAGCTCTTCCAAAATGGCGTTGGCGTCGGTGACGCCCGGGATCTCCACGGTGATACGGTCCGTACCTACCTGATAGACCTCAGCCTCGGTGCTGTAAGCGCTGACACGCTGCTCCAGCTGGTAAATGGTGTCCGACATGTCCTCGGAAGAGGGATCTTCGTCCCCCACCACCTCGTAGGTGATGCTGACACCTCCGGCCAGATCCAGGCCCAGCTTGATGCCGGCATCGCTGTCCTTGGCCACTGTGCCCTTTAAGATACCGTAGGTGTAGTAGCCCAACAGGGCCACGCACGCCAGCAGTATGACAAAGACCACGACGGATTTCTTCTTTTTCATTCTCTTATCCTCCACGTGTTATTCAGTCGGCCAGGGCCGCCTTGATCATGATCGCGCATTCGATACGCTTTTTCTGCAGCTCGCAGCCGATATCGTATGCGTCGTGTATATCTCCTTTAAAATGGTAAGAGTTCGCCGCGCATCCTCCGCTGCAGTAGAACTTCGCAAAGCAGCCTCTGCACTTTTCCCTGGTGCATACATTGCAGCCTGAGAACTCCTCCCTTATGTCGGTACGGGTCACGCCCTCCCACACATTTCCCATGAGGAACTCCTCATTCCCCACGAACTGATGGCAGGGGTATAAGTCTCCCCAGGGGGTCACCGCCAGATACTCCGTGCCGCTGCCGCAGCCGGAGAGCCGCTTTATGGCGCAGGGCCCGCCCTCAAGGTCTATCATGAAATGGAAGAAATTAAATCCTCTTCCCTCTTTTTCCCTCCTGATCATCTCTGCCGCCAGCTTATCATACTCCCCGAAAAGCTGCGGCAGGTCACTCTCTCTTAAAGCGTACTCCTCGGAATCCTCAGCCACCACCGGCTCCACGGATATCTGCTCAAATCCCAGATCTGCCAGATGCAGCACGTCCTCTGAAAAATCCGGGTTGTAGTGAGTGTAGGTGCCCCGGACGTAGTACCGCTCCTGGCCTCTGCTCTCAGCGAATCGCAAAAAACGAGGCACAATGAGGTCATAGCTGCCCGCTCCCTTCCTGAAGGGACGCATGTGGTCGTTTACTTCTTTCCGGCCGTCGATGCTTAAGACCACGTTGGACATCTCCTTATTACAGAAGTCCATGATCTCATCCGTAAGAAGGACGCCGTTGGTGGTCAGGGTAAAGCGGAAATTCTTATCGTGAAGCTTCTCCTGTTCCCGTCCGTAGGCCACCAGCTCCTTTACGACCTCCCAGTTCATCAGGGGCTCGCCTCCGAAGAAATCCACCTCCAGATTCCTCCTGTGGCCGGAATTCGCAATAAGAAAATCCAGGGCCTGCCGCCCCACCTCAAAGCTCATCAGCTCCCGCCGTCCGTGGTACTCCCCCTCACCGGCAAAACAGTACCGGCAGGCCAGATTGCAGTCGTGGGCTATGTGCAGGCAGAGTGCCTTCACCACCGCCGGGGAATCAGTGCGGGATGGAATGCAATCCTCATAAATGTCAGGGGAAAAGAGAACCCCGTCATCGACCAATTCCCTTATTTCCCCTAATGACTCTGCGAGCTCCTCTTTGGGGTAGGTCCGTGACAGCTTCTCAACTATCTCTTCAGGAGAATTATCCTCATACAGTGAAATGATATCGTATGTCACATCATCAACTACATGAACCGCTCCGCTGTTCACATCGAGGACGATATTGTAACCATTGTTTTTGTATTGGTGAATCATGTATCTTCCTCTAATGCTTTCACAGCGTATATGCCTTCCCGAAAGAAATTGTTTACGGGCAAAACATTTTTCGGGCAGTTCCCAAAACCCCTACAATAGAAAGCCGCATGCATCCACACACGGCCCATATCCCTTATGAAATTACCTCTTCGTCTTATTTATGCTCGCAGCTCTGATTGCCTACCGTGCAGGAAGTCTTGCAGGCGGACTGGCAGGATGTCTGGCACTCGCCGCAGCCGCCTTTCTTTATCGTGTTCTGTAATCTCTTAGTGTTTAGGGTCTTCACATGCTTCATAATCTCAGGACCATCCTTTCTGTTGTACCCTTTCGGGCTTTAAATCCCGGAACCCGGGTGCCCCGGCTCCCATGCTCAGAATCGTTCTAAAGTATAGCATAACTAAAAATATAAATCAACATTAAACAGGCGTAATTCAAGTCCACTCATAGAGCATGACTCCCCAGGTGAGTCCGGCCCCGAATCCGGCGAAGATCACTCTGTCACCGGGCTTTAGGATTCCCTGTCGGCAGACATCGTCCAACAGAATGGGCACACTGCCCCCGGAGGTATTCCCCACATGGTCCAGGTTCATGGGTATCTTCTCCATGGGTATCTTAAGCCGTCTCGCTATGGACTGATTTATCCGGGCATTTGCCTGGTGCAGCAGGAAACAGTCGATATCCTCCACCGTCAGCCCTTCTTTATCCAATATCCCCTTTATGGCATCGGAAGTCTGCTTCACAGCGAACTTGAAGACCTCACCGCCGTCCATGAAAAGGAAGTCCATGGGCTTTTTCTCCGGGACAAAGGGATTGTAATTCTCACGGCTCTTCACATAGATGGTCCAGCCCTTTGAGCCGTCACTGCCGAGAGATGAGGCTATCACTCCTGTCTCGGCTGCCCGCACCACCGCCGCGCCGGCACCGTCGGCAAAGATCACACAGGTACTCCTGTCATTCCAGTCCACTATGCGGGAGAGGGTCTCGGCACCTATGACCAGCGCCATCTTATACATGCCTGTCTGCATATAAGCATCCACCATATTCAGGGCAAATACGAAGCCTGAGCAGGCCGCATTTATATCGAAAGCCGTGGCATTTACCGCACCGATATTGTCCTGAACCAGGCAGGCTGTGCTGGGAACAAGGGTGTCAGCCGTGCAGGTAGCCACAATGATGAGATCCAGATCCTCCGCAGACACGCCTGCTGACTCCAGGGCCCTCTTTGCCGCCTCAGTGGACATGGAAGCCGTGGTCTCATCGACGGCGACGTGCCGTGAACGTATTCCGGTCCGGCTGGAAATCCAATCGTCACTGGTATCCACTATGGTGGAAAGGAAGTCGTTGGTTACTACTTTCTCCGGAAGGCAGCTCCCGGTCCCTATGATCTGTGCTCTCATGAAATTCCTCCGTTTATAAAAATAGTTTGATAATCAAAGTTTACCTTTCCAAAGTATACGGTAAGCGCCGGTTTTTGTCAATTTAATGTTGCATTTTGCGGAAAATGGGTTTAAACTGAAAGTTAGTTTTTTACACCCCTTTTACCTGAATCATGGATCAGACATTTATCGTCGCATTCTGGAGTCCGTTTCCCTCATCAATGACAAAATTCTGCAGGTCCTGTTTTGCGCCGGTTTTTAAGGAATACGGCAACATCCAGTGCCTGGACTGCGGGAACAGGCAGGACCTGCGCACCAGAATGCTGCTCATGCATTCTGATCTGGTAGTCATAATGCTTCACCAGATACACAATGAGATACAGCATCTGTTCTGCAAAATGGTTGTGCCCTGCAGAAACTGCATATATGTGGTCACGGATTACATCCCCGGCTGGGGCTTTGATTTAAAGGACATCTCCCTGGAATTTCGCATCCCAAAGGCGCATTTGGCCTGCATCCC
This sequence comes from Clostridiales bacterium, assembly GCA_021204765.1. Taxonomy (GTDB): domain Bacteria; phylum Bacillota; class Clostridia; order Lachnospirales; family Lachnospiraceae; genus Eubacterium_I. The sequence continues at coordinate 3,724 of JAJPYU010000248.1, read as the reverse complement.
CTACTGCCCGGGCATAGGCACGGACCAGCGCCCTGCGATCAGGGAGTACAGTTACATGAATTTTGATCTGGAGGTGGAGAGGTCAGGTCTGAAAATATTAAAAGCGCTGGGGTTCTGAGAGCAGGACTACTGCTCCTCTTCTCCTGCGGTATCCGCCTCCGCATCAGCAGCATTCTCATCATCAGCTGTGGAATAGCCCTCGTCAGCCAGGCTGTCAATTAGCTTGTCGGCAGCAGAGATGAGCTTGTTGTCCGTAAGGCTGTCCATAGCTGTGGTGAGCCATTCCACCGCCTCACTGTATTCATTCAGGTAATTGTAGGCAAATCCCAGATAATAGGCGGCCTGGCCCTCATTGTACTCCGGGTACTCCTCGACTATGGGAAGAAGCAGGTCTATCGCATCCTGGTACTCACGGGAATCATAGGAATCCATAGCCGTATTAAATGCCCGCTCCAGGGCATCGTCCTCCAAGGTCTCCTTTAAGGAATCATAGATCTCCCTGTCCTCCACATTAAGGAGGGCACGATCCACGTCGTCAAATATTGCCTCGGCCTCCTCATACTCATCATTTTCATAGTATGCGAAAGCCTTTAAGAGATCCTGATACGCCTCGCTCACCTCCCCGGCGGATTCGCTGGCACTTGTCGCCTCCTCTATCTGGCGTGAGAGCAGATCCACCTGATCGCTCAGGTTTTCTATGTTCTGGTCTCTTGCCGCCAGGGTCTGGTCTGCCGCCACCACGTCGGCTGAGGCTGCTGTGTTGGCCCTCTGGCGCATCTCCGGTATGACCAGGAAGCAAATGAAAGCCACACCTATGGCCACTCCCATGAGCAGGTTTATCACTGTGCGGACCGCCGTATTGTCAGTGATCTTCGCAGGGCGGATGATGATATCATTTTCACTCTGGTAAGTGACTGCGTCCTCCTTTTTAGTCTTCAGCTTCCCATTGGCGCGGAGATACTCACGGCACTCCTGCATGTAGCGGAGAGTCATGGTATTATTTGCATCCACCTTTTCCGCCGCCCGAAGATGTCTCATGGCCAGATCATGCCTGTCCATCTGCATATAGAGCAAGGCCAGGAGCTGCTGCCCTTTAACGAACTTCGGGTTCGTGGAAGCCACCTTTTTCATCTGTATCAGTGCCAGGTCGTAATTGCCGTCGCGGCAATATGACAGGGACATATTGTACTTCCTGATGGAAGAATTCACATTGGACAGCTGGGAGGCATTCTTCTGAACCTGGGCAATGTAATCCGCAGCCGGGTTATCCTCCACACCCTCACTCTTGGATATCACCCACTCGCTAAGCGCCTGGACTGAATCACCCATCTCGTAAAAGACCAGCCCAAGGAGATTCCTGGCAGGGACATTCTTTTTATTATAGCGCAGGGAAAGACGCAGAGACTCTGCCGCGCCGCTTAAGTCCCGTACCTGTGCCTTTTCCAGTCCCTCATTGTAGAGGCGGTTCGATATTATATATACCTTTTTCCAAATGCGCACGTCCTCGCCGCAGACAGGGCAGACGTCCCCGCCCGAGAAATCGGCACCGCAATAGTAACAGTACATTCTCTACCTCCGCCAGCTCTTCTCTTCGTCCAACAGCTCAGAAAGGATGTCCATTACGTCAGTCATATCACGCCTGTAAATATCCTCCTCAGCGTCATTTATCTCCATGCTGGGCTCAAATTTTTTTAATTCTTCCTCGAAATTCATAGTATTCCTCCGTATGATCCGGGAGACTCATCTGATCTCCCCTGCAGCATCATCAGGGCTTCTCCGCTGCCTGAAGCAGCGTCATCAGATCTCCTATAAAATGAAGTGAGCCTGCGGCAAAAAGCTTCTGTGCCGGCTTCCTTTTCCCGACCGCCGTCATCAAAGCATCCTCCGGATCCGGGATAATATGCAGCTGTGCCTCGGCATCAGCTCCTGTCCCTGCCATTATAACATTCGGGGTGCCGGCCGCATCCGTGCCTGCCCCCGCCGACCTAAATGCTTCCGCCAGCCTCTCCACTGCCGCTCCGCGCTCTTCGGGGATAGCCGTAACTATAATGGCACTCCAGCTGAAGCCCTCCGTCAGTATCTTCACCGACTCCTCAATGTCCTTTTCCCTTACCATAGAAAAGAGAAGCAGGGGCGGCTGCGTATCTTTCGCAGTCAATGCCCGCACCGACTCCATAAAAACCCTCATCCCATCCGGATTGTGTGCCCCGTCAAAATATATCCCTGAAGCCACCTCCTCCATCCGCCCGGGCCAATGAGCCGCATAAAGGCCAGTCTGTATGGCTCCGTCATCCATGATGCCCAGGGTCCTCATAGCCTCTATGGCCAGTGCCGCGTTTTTCGCCTGGTAAAGGGCGCAGCCGGATACATGCCAGCTTTTATCGCAGTCACAGTTATCATAATAAGAAACATAGGAAAAATCAATACAATTCGGCCTTATTTCGGAAATTGTGAGGGATGCGGGACTTAAGTCCACCGGAATCGCAGGAGCGTCCAGCTCGGCGGCGCGGGATGCGATGACGCGGGCAGCTATGGAGCGTGGCATCTCTGAGGCCGCATGGGCGGAAGCGCTTCTGCCCTGCGCTCCATCGTCAGAGGTATCTGTTTTCATATCCGGAAATCCATCTGCTGCAGTACCAATATAAACTACAGGTACGCCGGGCTTGATAATCCCGGCTTTCTCCGCCGCTATCTGTTCTATTGTATCACCAAGGATTTCCGTGTGTTCTAAACTGATTGAGGTAATCACCGAAAGTATGGGGGCAGGAAAGCTGTTGGTGGCGTCAAGACGCCCTCCCAGGCCGGTCTCCAGAACGATATACTCCACCTTTTCCTCCTCGAATATCAGCATGGCCATGGCGTAGACCATTTCGAAGAAAGTCGGATAGGTATCCCCCGCCTTTGCCATCCGGTCCGCGGCCTCCTTGACCCTCCTGAAGGCCAGGAGAAATTCCCCCTCGCCCACCAGCTCGCCGTTTGCCTGAAACCGCTCGCGGATGTCCACCAGATGGGGCGAGGTAAAGAGGCCTGCCGTATGCCCGTCCGCCAGGAGCATATTATAGAGGAAGCAGCAGACGCTGCCCTTGCCATTGCTGCCGGCCACATGAATAACCCTCTTATCGTAACAGGGTTTGCCGAGACGAGCCATCAGCCTCGCCGTATGGGCGAGGCTGTTCTTCTTAGTAAACCTGGGTAAGTCATATAAGAAATCTATAGCAGGCTGAAATTCTTCGCTCATTTTATCTGCGCGAGCCGCAGCTCTACGTCCTGCATCATTGCCTGATATTTGGCGAGCTTCTCCTGCTCCGCTGCGACCTTCTCGGCGGGCGCCTTTGCGAGGAACTTCTCGTTTTTCAGCATCCCATTAGATCTGGCGAGTTCTTTTGCGAGATGATCGCGTTCTTTGGTGAGCCGCTCCTTTTCCTTCTGCATATCCACCAGCTCTTCTAAGGGGATATACACCACCGCGTTGGGTATGACCACGGAGACCGCATCATCGGCAATCCCGCTCTTGTCCGCCTGCACCTTTATGGCACTGGAGGAGATCAGATTCTTATATATGTCCTGATGGTCCGCAAAGAGCTCCCTCAGATGCTCGTCCGCCGTAACAATAAAATACTCCGCCTTCCGTCCCGGGGACACATTCATGGATGAGCGCACATTTCTCACGCCTTTTACCAGCCCCTTGATGGTGTCGACGACTTCCTCATCCCCGGGATAATTC
>JAJPYU010000288.1 GCA_021204765.1 Clostridiales bacterium | reverse complement strand
GGAAACGCGGGAACTGTCGCAGCCAGCAACAGAGACAATGAGGAACTCCACGACCTGCTGATAGCGATAAGTGTCGTGGCTAAACGACTGGCAGAGAAAATCAATGACAAGGAGGACTGAAGATGTACAAAGACTACGGACTGGCCGATCAGGTCATCAAGGTAAAACTCAGGGAGCCGGCACAGAGCCTTGAGCATCCCTGGGGAAACATGGAGGTAAACATGAGGGTGGTTTCCGAACAGCCCACATACCTCTCGGTGGAGGTTCTCCTCCACACCAACCGTCAGGGAGCATTCGGGCCGTCCTGGCCTTATCCCGACACTCTCCACAAGCACGAGATCGAACTCGGCAACATCATAATAAACGGAGGTGCGATACGCTGATGGGAAGGATTAAGGCACTTGACGAGATTCTGGACAGCATGGTCCAGACCGGAAACGACCTCATTAAGGCCGCTAATGAACTTAAGAGTTACTTCTCCACTGCTCCCACACAAACGGATTCTCCAAATGAATCCCTGGAACAGGGAGGTGCCCCGGAGCCTGCTCTTTCATATGAAGAGATCCGCGGCATCCTGGCGGACAAGGTCAGCCAGGAAGGAGGCAGGTATAAGGCAGCCGTAAAAGACCTGATCAGGAAATATTCTGACACGGGAAACTTAAGCGGCATAAGTCCTGAAAAGTACAGCACCCTTGTGGCTGAACTGGAGGTGATGGAAAATGGCTGATCACGCTTTACTCTCCGCTTCTTCAAGCCACAGGTGGCTAGCCTGCCCTCCATCGGTAAGGGCATGCGAGGGAATAGAGGAACGCGCCAGTCCTTACGCCCATGAGGGAACGGATGCCCACTCCCTCTGTGAATTCAAACTGCTGACGGCACTTGGGAAAGAAGCCCATGACCCCAGGGAAGACATGGAATATCTCGACCCGGAGATGGAGGAATGCACCGATGAATACAGGCTATATGTCATGTCCATGTTTGAGTCGGCAAAGGGAACGTGCCGGGATCCTATACTGTTAGTGGAGGAACGGCTCGACTTTTCCAGATGGGTTCCCGAAGGCTTCGGCACTGGTGATGTCATCATCGTGGCTGATAATATGATGCATATTATAGACTTCAAGTACGGCCTTGGTGTCCTTGTCAGTGCGGAGGATAATTCACAGATGCGCTGCTACGCTCTCGGTGCCCTCGATGCCTATGACGGCATATATGACATCGATACCGTGAAGATGAGCATTTTCCAGCCCAGGCGCGGGAACCTTAGCACCACAGTCATGAGCAAGGCTGATCTGCTTGAGTGGGCGGACACCGTTCTTGCTCCTACGGCAAAGCTGGCATATGAGGGAGGCGGGGAATTCTCCGCCGGGGATCACTGCCGTTTCTGCCGCATCAAGGAGTCATGCAGGAAGCGGGCCGAGTATAACCTGGAGATGGCCAGATACGATTTTCAGATGCCGGACACTCTTAAGGACACCGAGATAGCCGCTATCCTCCCAAGGATAGATGAGCTGGTATCCTGGGCGGATGACGTGAAGAAGTTTGCCTTACGGCAGGCACTGTCCGGTGTCAGGTATGACGGCTACAAGGTTGTCGAAGGCCGCTCCATCAGCAAATACACAGATGATACCGCCGTTATCGCAGCCGTGACTGCTGCCGGTTATGACCCATATGAGAAGAAGCTACTGGGCATCACCGCAATGAGCCGGATGCTCGGTAACAAGAAGTTTAAAGAACTGCTTGGAGACTTTATACATAAGCCTCCCGGCAAGCCGGTCCTTGTACCAGACAGTGACAGGAGACCGGAAATGAACACAGCAAAAACAGACTTTCAAGATTAGGAGGACAATGATATGTCTAAGTTCGCAAACCCAACTAAAGTAACCACAGGTCCCAACACAAGATTCAGCTATGCGAACGTATGGGATCCCAAGTCAATCAACGGAGGCACTCCCAAGTACAGCGTGAGCCTTATCATTCCCAAAAGTGATACGGCCACGGTCAATAAAATCAAAGCAGCCATCGAGGCGGCCTACGAAGACGGTCAGGGAAAGCTGAAAGGGAACGGCAGGTCTGTTCCCGCCCTCTCCGCCCTCAAGATTCCCCTCCGTGACGGAGATATCGAGAGGCCGGATGACGAGGCCTATGCCGACAGCTATTTCATCAACGCCAACTCCACCACGGCACCCGGTATCGTGGACGCCAAGTGCCAGCCCCTCCTGGAGAGGTCCGAGGTGTATTCCGGCGTTTACGGACGCGCGTCCGTCAGCTTCTACGCCTTTAACACCAACGGCAATAAGGGCATCGCTGCGGGCCTCTGCAATCTGCAGAAACTGCGTGATGGTGAACCCCTCGGAGGCAAGTCCAGGCCGGAGGATGACTTTGGCACATATGATGATGAGGACTTCCTGTCCTGAGACCCATGGGGACGGCAGTCAGGCTGCCGTCCTCTCTTTTTGATAAAGGAGAAAATATGAACACTTTAGCTTTTGTGATAATGGTTATACTGGTGGCTTCCTGCGGCTCCCTCATTCTGGCCGGAATCTCCAGATTTATATATGAAAACCGCCAGAGACGGCACAGGGAGACACATATCGATCTCCAGAAAATCCAGGATGAGATGCAGAGAATCCAGAACAAGATGCAACTGATATTGGACGAGATGGCGCAGAAAAAGGAGTGATCGCTTTGAAATCAATCTCTATCGATATTGAAACCTACAGCAGTACAGACCTCAACCAGTGCGGTGTGTATAAGTATGCGGAGTCCCCGGATGCCGAGGTACTTCTCTTCGCATACTCAATTGACGAAGGTCCTGTCATCACAGTGGATGTGGCACAGGGGGAAGAGGTGCCGGATCATGTGCTGGCCGCCCTGACTGACGACTCCGTATTGAAGTGGGCCTTTAATGCTTCCTTCGAACGGGTATTCCTGTCGGTATGGCTTGACAGGTATCATCCCCTATACTTCTCTTCCTACAGCATAAATGATGATACGGTCGGCCAGTATCTGGACCCGGCCTCGTGGCGATGCTCCCGGATATGGTGCGCATACATGGGCCTGCCGTTATCGCTTGAAGGTGCCGGTGCCATCCTCGGCCTGGACAAACAGAAAATGAGCGAAGGTAAAAGCCTCATCCGCTACTTCTGCTGCCCATGCGCACCCACAAAAACGAACGGAGGACGCACACGGAATCTTCCGGAACACGCCCCTGATAAGTGGGAAACTTTCAAAAAATACAATAAACGTGATGTCGAGACGGAAATGGCCATCCAGGAGAAATTGAAAAACTTCCCCGTGCCAGATTTCCTCTGGGATGAGTATAACATTGACCAGACGATTAATGACAGAGGCATCGCCGTTGACCTGACTCTCGTGAAAAACGCCATCCGGTTTGATGCATTCAGCAAGACGGCTCTCATGGCATCCATGCACGATATAACCGGACTTGAAAATCCCAACTCCGTGCAGCAGATGAAGCAGTGGCTCTCCGATAAGGGTATCAGCACTGACTCCCTTGATAAGAAAGCCATCATCAGTCTCCTGGAAACCGTGCCATCCGATGTTGCAGATGTCTTAAAACTGCGCCAGCAGCTGGCCAAGAGCAGCGTATCAAAATACAAAAAGATGGAAAAATCAGTCTGCAGCGATGGGCGGGCAAGGGGGATGTTCCAGTTCTATGGAGCCAACCGGACCGGCAGATGGGCGGGCCGGATTGTGCAGCTGCAGAATCTGCCGCAAAACCATATGCCAGATTTGGCCGAAGCCAGAGCTGTTGTACGTTCCGGTGATTACGAAATGATGAACATGATATATGACGATGTGCCAGATGTTTTATCCCAGCTTGTCCGCACGGCGCTCAAACCCAGACCCGGAAAAAAATTCATTGTTTCAGATTTCTCTTCCATTGAAGCCAGGGTGCTTTCATACCTTGCCGGAGAGAAGTGGCGTCTGGATGTGTTCGAGTCAGGAGGGGATATCTACTGTGCCTCAGCATCCCAGATGTTCGGTGTGCCCGTGGAAAAGCACGGAGTGAACTCACATCTCCGCCAAAAGGGCAAAATTTCCGAGCTTGCTTTGGGCTATGGAGGATCGGTGGGAGCACTGACCGCCATGGGTGCCCTGGACATGGGATTAAAGGAAGATGAACTTCCCGGCCTGGTATCTGCATGGAGGGAAGCTAACCCAAACATCGTCAACTTCTGGTGGGATGTGGACAAGGCCGCCCTTGATGCAGTGAGGATGCGCACCTCCACAAAAACACATGGTCTGTCCTTCATATATAAAAGCGGGATGCTGTTCATCACCCTTCCGTCCGGCCGGAGCCTCTCTTATGTAAGGCCCCGTATCGGCGAGAATGATTTCGGTGGTACCAACATAACATATGAGGGAACGGCCACGGGCAAATGGGAACGAATCGACACATATGGACCGAAAATCACGGAAAACATTGTCCAGGCCATCAGCCGTGACATCCTGATGTATGCAATGAAAACGCTGCGTTACTGTTTCATTTGCGGCCACGTCCATGATGAGCTTATTATCGAATGCAGCAGGGATGTGTCCGTAGATGCCATCTGTGAGCAGATGGGACGGACACCGCCATGGATGCCTGGTCTGCGGCTTAAGGCTGACGGATATGAATGTGAATTTTATAAGAAAGACTGAAAAAGCGGTACTTATCATTTAGATAGGTACCGCAAACCCAGACGCTACTAGAGACTCAAGAAATCTTAAAAATCATCGTCCATGTACTCCTGCTCCTCAATGGATATCTTTAAATGCTCATAGTATTCTTTTACGGCGATATATAAATCATTTGCCGTACAGCACTCACCATTTAACAACTCCTGAATGTCCTGATATTTGTCTGGCTCAGAAAAAACAAGTTCGAAATCGAATCGATAAACATGTGCAAACTCTACCAGTTTACCATCCTCATATGCAGCCATTTTGTGCCGTTTTGCAACTGACTCTACAAATCTTGTATCACTGAGAGCCTCTTTTTCAACTATATATGATGGAGTATATAAATCCCCTTTGCTACTATGGCCATACTTTCTACCCAAAATAACCTGCGTTATAAATTCAGGGTATATAAATTGAGACATATCAGCATCCACCGAAAAACTATTTGGCCCACCGTAAATCCGCAAAATCAAATCCATAATATCCGAATCTGGATAACTATCATGATTATAATGATGCACACTTTCCGAATTTGTATATTTATCCTCGAGTGTAGGATTAGGAGCAACATACGACCAACTCTTAAATCCTATATCAAGGAATCTCCAGAATTCTTCTTTTTTATCATTACCCCCAAAAATTTTCTCTAAATACGGCATAAATATAAACTTTTCGACTTTTTCCGGTGCCAGATCATACAGCATTTCCATAGCGTCACTTTCATCAAAACGACTTCTAGAATATCTATCCATATAGTCACCAAGTCTTAATAATGTATTATCATCCTGTCTTGAGTAATATTCGGCAAAGAAATACTCCTGAAATGACCTATGTAGGAAATGAAACGCATTCCCCTCTTCATACATTAGGCAAGCACTATTACAGACATCAAACAAGAAATTATCTGATGTCATTTCCGCAAGATTAAGTCTTTTTTTCGACTGCAATCCCTCAAAGTACTTGTCAAATTTTGCCCTGTCAAATTCATAATCCTTTTTCCGGTAAGATTTAGCGCAAAACTCACTAAATACCTTAGTAAAGTCAGATGTATCCCTAACGCTGTGAAATACCCTCTTATAAGCGAGTTTACTCGCATCATGCCTTTGAAGTAATGTTTGATATGCCTGCTCATAAAAAAGATATTTTTTCTCTGGCACCTCAGCAAAGAATCTATAATTCATAAGCATTAATGTCAACAATAACGGATTTGTAACAAATTCCTCGTGCGTTTTAAATAGTTCCTCCTCCAAAAGGGTACGGAACTTGTCTTTTAATTGTGGACTCTCCGGGCAAAAAACGAGTTTATCTATGAGTTCCAAGGACTGCTCTCTTTCAAAAGGCAAAACCCACATAGTCTTAAACCTGGACAGTTCCACAAAATTTGAATACATCCTGGTTGACATAACATATTGGTTGTTTGGATACATATCAATTAATAATTCTAACTGATGCTGAAAGTCACCGACACTTTCTATTTTTATTTCATCAAGACCGTCCAGCAGTAACTGACATTTTCCAGCTGCCAGCAAGTGTCTTAATTTTGCTTCTGTAAAATCCTCTTCAAAACGATGTACCGAATCAACTATAATTTCGAACAATTCGCTGTTTTCCATGCCAAATTCCCTCAAAGTTACTAAAATGGGAATCTTTCCATTATTGTTATAGGCCTGATTCGACACTAAAAATAAATGCCGCATCATCATGGATTTACCTATACCTCCCATACCTACAAGCAACACACAAGGTGAAATCACAGCTAGGTCTTCCAATGTAACATTTTCAATAACTTCATCTTTCTTGGATCTATAATTTTTATGCGGTGTATAGCAGACCTGGTTACAAACAAAAAATTCGTCAAATGGTCTTTCCTCGGAAGTATAGAGTAGAGTCTTTAACTTTGAATATTTGTTATATGATTTCTCTATATATTCAGAGAATTCTTTCGTGTTCTTCTTTTCCTTATAGACCATTGGAACAATATTGTCAGCTTCTCCATTTCCCTCTATCATACTATTAAACTGTTCTGTAACAGCGTAAACAATGGCAAGTTTGTCCACTTCCTCTCCAACAGGAGTTGATATTCCAAATTTTCTCGATATCCGTGATAATGCGCTGTCATTTATCTCTTTTAACAGCGTATCAAAAAAGTGGTCTTTATCGAATTGTTTTTTCATATCTACCCAAAATTCACCCGCCACATTACGTTCGCCAGTGAACCATTTAGTGGTTGCAGAAATGCTGCGCTCCAGTTCACGACCTTCTTCATATCCAAGTGCTGTCTCAATGAAAAATGCCGCCAATGCACCCTGACTGGATATTTTCCTTATCCCACGCAGATCCCTATTATCAGCATAAAAATTATTACAAAACTCACTGAAGTTCACAATCAAACCCTCCTTGTGGCAAAAATTCTATCTGTACAAAAAATATGTGTTTTGTACACAAAATGTCTATTCTTTGTACATTAACGTGTCAACGACATCCGTGCCCATTCCTACTAAAATATTTGTAGAATGAATAAGGGATAAGGCCAATCCCATATCATCCACCAATCAAATCGTATATTGCAAAACAGATAATCTGTTCTTTCCGGTATTATACCGCAGGGTTGTAAAAAACACAACAGATTATCAATATGTTGTATTACCCCCACTATTGATCATACAACATCGTGTACCATACGATTTTTGTCCGGAACATGACATTAAACTGTTTCTCCCTGAACGAGGGTGCCCGGACGCGGGCTGCTTGTTGCTCTCGGGATGGGAAACTTATTCATTAGTCAGTCTAACAAGCAGCTGATCAAAACCAGATGGAGGCAATCCAAAAATGGCTTTGATCAAATACAACTTAATATGGTCTTATTTGCCGGGATTTCCTCCAACGCCAATCAATGGAGGAAATCGAAATGGCAAATCTGAAGAATGTTAGGGTAAACACAAAAACCGGTGAAATTGAGTATTATTTTCCCATGGAACTGACTCCTGAAACCGAGAAAGATTTCAGGGAACTCATTGAGCACGAGAACTATCAGGTGGGAATGGCGAGGCTTGGATGCCGGACATTCAAAGCGGTATTCATACCCGTCTCCGAGGAAGAGTACCACGACCTGTCTAGGGAAGAACTTCACGAGCAGGAAAGAGCTAGGCTGGATAATCGCTGTATCATCAGCGATGGTCATGGTCGGGCAATTACCTGCCCGCGCCAGCTTCCTAACCCCGCTTATGTTGAGGATGGTTCAGAACCCAAAAATCTGGAAAACAGATGTACGGACTGCCATCAATTCCAGTCATTTAATCGGGCTGGCCGTTCAATCCTTTTCTGCGACCTCTCGGGCTATGACAGATTTGGAGATCCAGTGGACTACGAACCCGAAGCCCCTACCGGCTATCTTGAGGCATGGAAGTATGAGATGCTCTGTGAGGAGTACATTGACTATGTCAAGATGATCAAGCCTCGTTATGCTGAGCTTGCCAAACTTCTTACACAAGGCTATTCTCAGGTTGAAGCCTGCGAAAGGCTTAATAAATCTGACAGTACCATCAACAGTCAAGTGAAAGTGCTTCGCGACCTGCTTGAGGAATTTTTGCAAACCGTGGATTGATTAAGAGCAATTAAGCCAGGGAGAGATTTTTCTCCCTGGCTCATGGTAGAGCTATTCTGATTTCTCAGCTTGATGATCTGGCTTCAATCTCTTTCAATGAGCGGCCATCCTTTGTTTTCCAGGACTTAGGTCCACTTACGCTATACCCAAAAACAAAATCTGCTGCTGCGGACGAACTCGAAAAAAGAATGTCTTCAGTCGTTGTAAATTCATTCACTTTATCACTGGAAATAATTTTCTCACGAAGTTTAGTCATTCCCGGGCTTAATGATGCGGCACTCGTCTTTTCATTGATTTTTGTTCCCTTTAAGACAACAAATCCCTCCGATGTAACCTTTCCCGTAGCAACAGCACTGCCAACCGTAATATAAAATGTTTCATCATCGATAGTCACGGAATTATTCGATGTTTGCTGCAAGACTGGCTCCAGCACTTTATAACCAAGTGCATTAATGAGTATCTTCACATTATCGATGAATTCCCACATTACCGCTTCTTGTGATTCTTTCAACACGGTATTTCGGTAAGTATTTTTTGTGAGAACCTCATATCGCTTACTGGCTCTTGCTATATCAACGAGTTTATTTTCAAGATAACGAATATGAGCCTTATTCAAGTCTCGTCCCACAAAGATAACAGCCGTATTCCAATAATACTCTTCTTTTTCAGACTGATAGTCACGAAGATGCTGCAGTAACCGCTCCTTCACATTTTCAGCCTCTCCTATATAAACAGAATCCGTTCCATCATCTTTTTTGCAAAACAGGAAATAAACGCCAGGCTGATATAAATCCTTACGATCACAGGCACTCAATTCTATACGAGGGATTTTTAATGCCTTTCCATTCCAATTAGACAATTCTGCCGTAATCAGGCTGTCCGCCGTACCATTTACGAGAAATAACTCTACTGTTTTTCCGTAAGCCATTTATGCTGCCTCCTCAAAAAAGTCTCCACACTATTGCCCAGTCATATAAAAAGATTTACTCCTGCGCCCCTTTTCTCAGATTACAATCCCGGCAAAGCATCTGGCAGTTGTCCGGCACTGTCTTGCCGCCTCTGCTCCAAGGCACTATGTGATCGGCC
>JAJPYU010000138.1 GCA_021204765.1 Clostridiales bacterium | reverse complement strand
TGGTCAGACATCATTTTAAATGGGAATAAGCATATCCCTACGCAGTCTGTCAGCGAGGACGCCGGAAACAGGACGGTTGCCCTCTATGCACCCAGCAAGACTTTTAATCTGGCCGGGCTGGTGGGCAGTTATCACATCATTTACAATTCCTATCTCAGGGACCGCTGCGATGCGAAGGCCTCCAAATCCCACTACAACGAGATGAACGTCCTCTCCATGCACGCCCTCATAGGTGCGTATAAGTCCGATGGTTATGAGTGGGTGGATGAGCTCTGCCAGGTGCTCTCGGAAAATATCAATTTCGCCTGTGATTATATTCGGGATCATTTCGAAGGCGTAAAAGTCAGCAGACCCCAGGGCACCTACATGCTCTTTGTCGATTGTTCTGAATGGTGCGCTGCCCACGGTAAGACCATTGAGGATGTGGAAAAAGCCTGCTGGCGGGTAGGCGTCGCTATCCAGGACGGCAGGATGTTTAACGGGCCCTGCTCTATAAGGATGAACCTGGCCTTGCCCCTTATCCGAGTGCAGGAGGCATTTGAGAGGATTGACAGGTGGGTGTTTAACTGCCCTTAACAGAGATTCCTTTAAACCGGCAAAGATACCGATTTTCAGAAATGCGTTCTTGAAATGTGAAAGGAAATCCAGGATGAATTTTAAGGATATCTATGTCTCACCGCTGGGCCGGGCGAAGAACACGGCTTCACTTACTTTGAAAAAACTGGGCCGGACGGCAATAGAATGTGATTGGCTGGAGGAGTTCCCGCCGCGGATTATGAGACCGGATACTGATGGCCGCCGGACCATTACCTGGGACTGGCTGCCCGCCGACTGGACAGCGGATGAGAGATTCTTTACTTATGACCACTGGTTTGAGAATGAGGATGAGAGAAGGGACTGGGGGATGATATTATCAATCCCGGGCCAAACGACCCGGGATTTTCCTGTTTTATATATAAACGCCCCCTGTTATCACTGCCATCATGGCTGCTATGATGATCAGGGGTATCATCCCGTCTATGTATCCCATCCTGGCATCCAGGCCGTAATACAGCAGATAACATCTCAATCCGACCACCGCCGCTGCCACAGTTATTATCATAAAAATAATGACCGCAGCCTTTGAAAATCTCCCCAGCCCGTACAGAGCGTCAAGCTCCAGGAATGTGATCACAGCCCAGCCGACTATGAGCAACAGCTCCGTGGTGACCGGTCTGCCCATAAGCTTCCTGGTCACTATCAGCAAAATGATATATACTGCCAGACCGCCGAGGAGTATCACCAGCTTCGGGATAAGCACAGTCTGAATTCCTTCCCCGCCGCTGCCTCTCACTATCTGTATGATGGCCGCGATGCCGAAGACAAAGGCCGGAAGCAGCAGCCAGCCGCTCTTCATCCCCTTTATGGCATCCACCGGCTTAAAGGCGATAAGCCACCACGCCAGGTAAAAAACGCAGCAGAGTATCAGCAGCACATTTCCTATGAGCATCTGTCTGGTCTGGATATCCATATTTGAAAACATTGCCGTCACCGCTCCTTTCCCGGCCCATCTGAAAATGCCGCGTATGCCATGATGGCGGCAATGGTCTTGCCGTCCTGGATCTGTTGCGCAAAGATCATGCTTTTAAGCTCCTCTAAGCTGTAGCTCTCCTCCTCTATGAACTCATCTTCGTCCAGATGCCGACTGGAGCGAACCAGCTCCGTGGCAAGAAATACCTCTATCAGCTCATTGCAAAAGGCGACAGTAGAAGCCACGGTCACCAGGGGGACCAGCTTCCCAGGCCTGTATCCTGTCTCCTCCTCCAGCTCCCTGGCGGCGCAGACTATCCCGGGCTCATCTGCCGTATCCTTGGAGCCGGCAGGTATCTCCAGAGTCTCCCGGTTCAGGGCATTCCGATACTGCCGCACCATCAGTATCTTACCCTCATCTGTGACAGGCAGCACCGCCGCGGCTCCCTTTCTGTGCCGTATGTAATCCCAGTGGGCGATATGCCCGGTGGGTGACTCCATGAGATCATCATAGACGTCGACTATAGCACCCTCATATTTCAAAACCCTGTCTATACGCTTCATTTTTTCCATGACATTATTCCCTCCGGCACAAATCTTACCACATCCGGCAGGAAAATACACTGATCAGATTTCAGCTGCATTTCTGTGTATTACCCATGCCTGTCAATATCTCATCCAGACGCCCCTCCGGCTTCTTTTTCCTGGCCCAGGTCTTTTCCATCTGCTCCTTTAGGAACGTCAGAAAACCATCAATCTTCCCGGTCTTGTCATACACAGCCAGGGCCATATAATAAGTCTCCTTATCCACATCAAAAAGAACCAGCGGCGGGAAGTCATGAGTCATGAGATAGTAATTTAAGAGTACGCGTCCAACCCGGCCGTTTCCATCTGCAAAGGGATGTATCTCCTCAAAACGCAGGTGCAGATACGCAGCAATGGTCAGCACATCTCCACCTTCCGCCTCCCGGATTTCCTCCAGCAGATCGACAAGCTCCGCCTCTACGCTCTCCGGCGGGGTGCCAATGCCGTCCCCGGTGACATAGTCGTGGATCTTGAGGGCTCCAGGTCTCTCACCTTTCGCATATCTGGTATCGTCATAGCATCCTTTCATCAGCTGTCTGTGAATGTCCAGGATAAAATCTGTGCTGACCTCTCTTTTCTCAACAATGTACTCCAGCAGCTCCTCAAAGCAGTCCTTCTGATTGCGGATTTCAAAAAGTGTTCTCAAATCCCCGGTATAGCCAACCACTCTTCCATTCTCGAAAATCTCCCGGGTATCATGATAAGAAATTGCATCATTCTCAATTTTCCCGGAATTATACGCAAAAAGAACACGAAAATTATCCAGCAATACTTTCAGGTCTTCAACGGTATCTCTTTTTTCACTTTTCCACCAGACAACAGTCTCATCGTAATTCATTAAAACACCTCATCATGATATTTGAAAATGCTGTTGCTTCTGAATCACAGTATATCACAGATTTGCGATGGTTATGATAAAAAATATTGATTCATAACAAAAACGGGATGTTTATGTCAAAGAAAAAGCCCACAGTCTGCTCTTCTTCTCATCTCTTACCTATCCCAATAATTTCTTCAGTGAGCAGGCCTGGGCGATACTCTTCCTGATCTCTGCCCTCAGCGGAAGAACAGACGTGGGTGAGACGCTCAGCTCATCTTTGAAATAAACCGTTTTTCCTATCTGCTTCTCTTTGCTGGTGTCTGCAAAGCAAGCATATGTGTTTGAAAATGGAACCAGACGACCGGCCTGTCATTTATGACTTTGTCAGATTGTGGATCCACTTGTAGCGGTATAATCGGATTCCACAGGGGATACACTTGAAGACCTGATCAGATTGGATGATTTGGATTCCATGTACATCTACATAGCGGTCGACCTCCAGGCAGGAACCTGAAGGAGATCATCGATTAACCCACTATTTCTTCTTGGATTGGTCTGACAGCAGATATTCCTCCCGGAAAACGCGCCGTCTGAGTGGCATGACCGTAACCCGTGAAAAATTCCTACCGGATGCGCTTAAAAGGGAAACCAAAGAAACTGTATTATAGAAACAAATCATTAAATGATGATATGCATTTTCTTTGCCTCAAAGGTCAGTTCCTCCCGGAATTTCGGGTGAGCCAGCCCGATCAGGGCTTTCGTCCTCGCGCTGAGGGTCTTCCCCCGCAATCTGGCTATACCGTACTCTGTCACGATAAAATCCACATCATTTTTGCTGGTCGTCACAATGGCGCCGGGCGTCAGCGTAGGCCGGATCTTGCTGATGCTGTCCCCTTTTGTGGTGGATTCGAAGGCAATGAAGCTTTTCCCGTTTTTGGATCTGGCCGCTCCCTGCACATAGTCAACCTGGCCGCCGGTTCCGGACAGGTGCCTGGAACCGATGGACTCCGCACAGACCTGGCCGTAGAAATCCACCTCCACCGCCGAATTCACAGAGATGAAATCAGGATGCTGCCCGATGACCGCAGGGTCATTGACATAATCCACAGGGAGGATTTCCATGGATGGGTTGTCATCTACATAATCATAAATCTTCTTTGATCCAAAGGCAAAGGCTGTCACGGAGCGGCCTTTATGGATGGGTTTCCGACTGTTGTCCACAGCACCGCACTCTATCAGATCCACCATGGACGGCGTAAACATTTCCGTGTGGATACCCAAATGCTTTTTCTCTTTCAGCGCCGCGCCGACGGCATCCGGGATACCCCCGATCCCCAACTGCAGGGTCGCTCCGTCCGGGATCTCTTCCGCGATCAGATGTCCGATCCGGATACTCTTTTCATTCATCTTTGCCGGGGGAAGCTCCGGCAGAGCGGTATCATTGACACAGACGGCATCCGCCTGAGAAACATGGATAATGGGTCCATGCAGGCATCTGGGCATCTGAGGGTTTATTTCCAGATAAATCTTTCCTGCTGTATCCAGAAGCGCTTCTGAAACGGAACCGTTCAGGCCCAGACTGAAATATCCATGGGAATCCATGGGAGAAACCGCTGCGATAAAAACGTCTATTTTCTCCTGCTCCCGGACATACTTCGGGAAATCCCGATAATACCCGGTTCTCACATCCGCCAGCCCCGCGTTTACCAGTTTCTGTGCCGTACCGCTTGAAAACCAGGAGATATAATTCATATATCCGTCAGCTTCCGGAGTCGTGTACGACGCATCCAGGTACAATTCCAGCAATCCGTTCAGCTTCACATTGGGGATCTTATGGGAGACAACATACTCACCGATGGCAGAGATCAGCTTGGGAGGCGCGCCTGCAGCGATATCCGACATTAATATTGTATTGGGCTGAATGCAGCTCGCTATTTCCTCCGCAGTTGTCAGTT
This sequence comes from Clostridiales bacterium, assembly GCA_021204765.1. Classification (GTDB taxonomy): domain Bacteria; phylum Bacillota; class Clostridia; order Lachnospirales; family Lachnospiraceae; genus Eubacterium_I. Next base: position 4,525 of record JAJPYU010000138.1, on the reverse strand, counting down.
TTTCGTTTAGTATTTCCTGAAAATCCATATCCAGTCTCCATTCTGCTCCTGTCATTCACAAAACTGAGTCCCACCATCTCACCTGCAGAGTTCAGCTTGCTCATGACAACAAAGAGATCCATATTATTGTATCCGTCTGCTTCCACCCACAGTTTCAGCTTCCGGTGTCCATATATGGGACCTGGTATCTTTTCAGCAGCCATCTGATACATGGCATTTACTGTCTGTGGGCGATCCTGTTCCTTTTCGTCCCGTTGTTTACCGGTCAGGCCGCTATCGTGAAATCTAATGGTATGAAGTATCGGGACTTTATCGGCAGCGCCGGTAAGAACCTGTTCGGTAAAAAATAATTAGAGAAAGCTGTTATTGAGATTGTTTGACAGAAACCGGATCCATCTTTGCGGCCTTCCCGAAAGAATGATCCCTATTTTTGAGAGGTAGAGATTCCCCCGCAGCAAGAGTTCTGATAACTTCTGTTAAAAGGGAAATATCATATCCGCGTTTTTTGCAAGTTCCAAATCCTTCTGAAATTTCGTAGTAGGTACTATCTTATACATCGGCAAGCAAATCCTCCATCATCTCATCGACATCTGTGTATGTTTTTCTTAAGTTTGGATCTGCTTTTATCTGTTTTACTTCCTCAATCGCCTGGATGGTCTCATTATTTGGATTTTCTGCCCCAATCTCAAAGGGAATTCTGTATTCTCTCACAGCCTTTTTGGCAAAAACAGTAAAAGCCGTGGTCATCGACATACCCATGTCCGCACAAAACGACTCAAACTGAGTTTTCAAATCACTATCCATACGAATGTTAATATTTACATTAGCCATAACAGCTTCTCCTTTTATTGATTATACATATTTTATGTCATTTTATTTACACTGTCAATAAAATACTCCAAAATCAAAATAAACGGAGACAAGTTGCCTTATCCCCGCTTTTGCATTCATGCTCAGAGTAGGTATAGGTTTGTGTATTATACTTCGGGATTAATTAGGCAAGAAAAACCGTTGTGGCCTGATGATGCTGCTATGAAAGAATGAACCTCATAATACCCAATCAAAAGCAGGGCAGACATGAGGAAAAACTCATGCCTGCCCTTATCTGTTCATTTAAATTTATCAATCTGAATGTATGTCGACCAGTATTGATTTATTGCATAACTGCTACCCGGCACTTTTTTCTGTGAAACGCAATACCATAATGATATATATCCGTGAAATCACTGTCGGCGAAATATTTATCATACAGAGTGTCTTCAATCTGCCGCAGACCCTTGTCGGCATCGGAATCCATATCAGCGTAGCTGTCGGAATATTTCACCTCAATTATGTATCCGCATTCCCTGCGCCTGTCAGAAATGATGATATCCGCGCGGCCGTTTCCGGCTTCCCTGTTGGACTTTACGTTCCATCCCCGGCGGCTGCGTAGCATACCCAGCAGAAGACCATGATAAAAAGTCTCCCTCATCTCCCTTGTATTTCCGCCGTCCATGAAACTGATGGCATCGATCATGCACTCATTGATATGCTTCTCAATGTCTGCGGCATCATTTCGGTCAAAGGCCTGAAACAGAGGCTCCAGGCCTCCCTCTATTTTCTCATAAAACCAGTTTTTTATCTGGCGGTCAAAAAGGCTGCGTATCTCCCTGTTGGGAATAACCAGACGATATGTTCCATCGTCATTCCTGCAGCTGTAGGTCAGATATCCTGTCATAAACAGAATGCTCCAAAGATTGTCAATATTTTTGCCAATATCCGCGTAGGTCATTTCCTGCTGTATGTCCCTGTCAATACTTCTTCCCTCAGAGAGCTCTTCCAGTTGTGCCCTGGTGGTATCATCAGCCATCTCCACAAAGCGCAGTACCATATCATTGCTGCTGGTATTGGCCCAGAAATTCTGAGGCGTGTGATCTGTGCTGCGGGGGAGCTTATCGCACCAGTTTATGACATCCCAGGGGCAGTATACATGCACTGTTCCAAACAGATAACCGTCATACCACTCCTTTGTCAGTCCGTAATATTTACTGAGTCCATAATAATCAAGCATCTCCCGGACTTCCTCATCGGTGAAGCCGAACCACTCATCATACTGGTCATCCACGATGGTATGAATCTTCGGATTGTTAAATCCGGTAAAAATACTCTCTTTCGCAATGCGCAAACAGCCAGTCACAACGGAAAACTGCATATAATCGTTGGTTTTCATTCCATAACCGAAGAACTGGCTGATAAGCTCAGTCATATCATCATAATATCCGTTTGCCTCCGCTTTCTGCAGTGGAACATCATATTCGTCAATGAGAATGATTACCTTTTTGCCGTGATGTTTATATAAAAGCCTGGACATCAGATACAGACTGTTTTCAAGATTGCCGATGCCCTCCGAGAGATTCATCATTCTAGCTTTATCTCTCTCGTTCAGCTTATCACTGTCCTGCAGATAATCAAATCTTTCCGCCTCGGCGCTGATCAGGCTCCACATCTGTTCCCTGGCGGATTCATAATCCTTTCCCCTAACCTGTTTTAAAGTCAGAGAAATGACAGGATACTGCCCCATATTTTTATCACAGAGCCCATTTTCTTTTGAAATAGCCAGTCCGTCAAACAATGAGGCATCACAGCCAATCTCAAAAAAGGACTTAAGCATACTCATGGTAAGGCTCTTGCCAAATCTGCGCGGACGAGTAAACAGGTTCACCTCGCCCCAACTCTCCAACAATTCTTTTATCATGCCTGTTTTATCTACATAATAAAAATCCCCGGTGCGCAGTTTTTCAAAACTTTCAATTCCGACCGGCGGTCTCTTCTCAGCCATAATATTCTCCCTTTAATGTATTCCTGCGGCATTATACTGTCACAGTTGCTGTATTTGCCCCTGTTTTAATGATAAGTATACGAAAAAAGCATAATAATTACAAGCGTTAACTCGAATGAGCTCTCAGGGAATCAATTTACGCGTTCTTAATGGCTTTCCAGTTTTATGTTGAGTTCGGTATAAAACTGGCACGCAATGCTAAACCGCACTAAACCGCAGGTATTTTCGAAAATAATTGACTTTCCCAGAGATTTCGCTAATATTTATTACAACAGTACCCGACACGCCTCTCAACAATGCGAACCAATCGGGTCATTTTTTAGAGCAATAAATATGGATACCCAACCAAACAGTGATCACAAAAAACAGATCCAACCGGCTTTGGCAATACCGCAGCAGATTGCCAATCTCAAAGAACTCGGCCTGATAATTGCAAACGAAGATGAAGCAGAAGGATTGAACAAATAGAAAGAATAGAGATAACTCTGCGATACAGGCTGACAAATTATTTTTCATTGGCTCACGGTGCAATGGGATATTAGGATGAAGCAAGTTTTGAAAATCATCCTAAGTTTTCCCGTGGAATACAAAGGGAAATCGGGGGAAATTGTCGGTCTTCAATAGTCCAGTATTGAGGGCAAATACGACAATCACCGGAAACCTGCTTATTCACACGGTTTATCCCGCTTTCCACTCTCACCAGAGAATTATTTAGAGAGGTATGTCTTGCAGCAGAAACCGGTGTACTTGACATTGTTGTATGTCACCTGGACATAAAGCCATTTCACACCGCTTGCCGTGGTATAATAACCATAGTTCTGAACCGTGGTTCCCGTGTCTGCCGGTTTCTCATACTTCGTGAGAACGGCATTAGAAGCCTGTAATACAGTAGTAGCAGATTTCAGAGTGGAAAGCACTGTCTTATAATCACTGGACATTTCCTTAATGAGAAATGCAAGCTGCATAGACAGGTTCCCTATAGAAGCGTTCTGTGCATCCGCATACTCTTTGAGGGCTTTCTTCCTGGTACTGTATGTCCACTGTGCCAGACCATAACCGGCAGAATCGGAACTGAATTTCGTGTAAGAACCATCGTCAATGGCATCCATATACGCTTTATCGGTCATGCCTAATTTATTATTATAACTGTTTTACAAATTATTTGCAATAAGGGCAGATTCAGCATACAGGTTACCCATCAGACCGGCAACACCATAGGCATTGCCAATCTCACCCATGACCCAATGACACGTCAATACCGTGCCGGGACTACTTTTGATGATATCCTCAAACTTTATTATTTTGATGAGGATCTTCGCACACTATTTTTTAAATATATTTGTCATATTGAGCAGAAATTAAGGTCTCTGATTTCTTATTCTTTTTCAGACAGCTATTCCCATCTCGAAAAAGACTATTTAAATGCGGCAAATTATAACAATTCCCGCAAAAATGCTTCCGGCATACAGTATTTTATCCGTATGCTGGATACGGAAGCCCATATCAATACCAACCATCAATATGTTGTCTATCAGCGCCGGACATTTAAGCTTTTCGGATTCTGTGATATGAGTTCCTCGGTGCAGAGCATGGACGGATACCTTTCTTCTCCATTCGGGATCTCTGTTGGAAATTACCTGCTCCTGTATTTTGTATTTCAGTATCTGTTATTTCTTGTGCTGGCCATCTTACTTTTTATGCTATGCC
>JAJPYU010000032.1 GCA_021204765.1 Clostridiales bacterium | reverse complement strand
GGTTACCTGCTCTACAGGTAGTCAGAACAGCTATATGTCTACTATCAAGCAAGCTTGAAGTATCCATATATCTGTCCTGGCTACCGTGTGAACAGTAACCGTTAGGAGGAAACACATGAACGAATTACTTCAGGAAATGCAGGCTGTGGTTCTGCGGGGGCTTTGCATACTCCCAGGCTCTCCCATGCATTTTGACATCAATCATCCTGCGACCATCCAGTCGGCCAGGTCCGCCATGGCCCAGGGAGGCAGTATTTTCCTGGTTGCACAGAGGGACGTGAATGTGGAGCAGCCGAAGGAGGATGATCTCTACCGTGTGGGTGTCATCTGCACGATCCGCCAGCTGGTCAGGCTTCCCAACGACGGCGTGAGAGTCTTCGTGCAGGGAAACTGCCGGGCGGAGCTGGCGTATTTTGTGGAGAGCAAAACCGGCTTAAAAGCCCAGGTGGTCCTATTTGCGAATGAGAATGTTCCGCTGGCCTCCGAGGTGGAAGAAGCGATGTTTCGAAGCATACAGGAGAAGCTCTTCGATTACACCCAGGTGAATCCCAACGTGGGCAAGGCCATAGCCACCCAGGTGAATGATAAGACCCGGCTGGGTGCTTTTATGGATATAATCGGAAACTGCCTGCCTGTATCTTTCCAGAGAAAACAGGTGATACTGGAGGCAGTGAAGATAGAGGAGCGCTATCAGGTGCTGATGACACTGCTGGCCCGCGAGACCGATGTCACCAGGATAAAAAATGAGATACAGGCGAAGGTGAAAGCCCGGGTTGACAAGAACCAGCGTGAGTACGTCCTCCGGGAGGAGATGAAGGTGATCCGTGAGGAGCTGGGTGAGGATGACACCGAGTCTGAGACCGACCAGTTCTTAAAGGAAACGGAAGAGCTGGATGCCGACGATGCGGTGAAGGAGCGGCTGAAAAAGGAGATCAGGCGCTACAAGTCCTATGCCTCAAATATGGCTGAGAGCAGCGTCCTGAGGGACTGGATAGGGACCATGCTGGAGCTGCCCTGGAATAAGAGCTCTGAGGACAGCAAGGATCTGGCCCATGCGAAAGAGATACTGGACAGGGATCATTACGGCCTTGAGAAAGTAAAGGAGAGAGTGCTGGAATTCCTGGCGGTAAGGAGTCTTACCAGGGGCGGCGAGAGCCCCATCATCTGCCTGGTGGGTCCTCCCGGAACAGGCAAGACCAGCATAGCCCAGTCCGTGGCTGCGGCTCTGGGGAAGAAATACGTGCGCATCTGCCTGGGCGGAGTCAGGGACGAGGCCGAGATACGGGGACACAGGCGCACTTACGTGGGTGCCATGCCCGGACGTATAGTAGAGGGACTGAAAAACGCCGGGGTGAAAAATCCACTGATGCTCCTGGATGAGATAGACAAGATGAGCAGCGATTACAAGGGAGACACCTCATCAGCTATGCTGGAGGTCCTGGATTCCGAGCAGAACAGCCATTTCAATGACCATTACGTGGACATGCCGGTGGATCTCTCCGAGGTGCTCTTTATCGCCACGGCCAACGACATGCAGACTATACCGAAGCCTCTGCTTGACCGGATGGAGATCATCGAGGTTTCCAGCTACACCGCCAACGAGAAGTTCCACATCGCAAAGGAGCATCTGGTGGAGAAGCAGAAAAGGATAAACGGTATCGGCGGGGAACAGATGAGCTTTACCGATGATGCCCTCCGGGGGATCATAGAGAATTACACCCGGGAAGCCGGGGTCAGGAATCTGGAGCGGGAGATAGGCCGGGTGTGCCGCAAGGGTGCCAGACGGATATACGAGGGCGAGGTACAGAGTCTTACCATAGGCAGGGCCGGCCTGGAGGATTATCTGGGGAAGCAAAAATTCCTTCCTGACGAGAAAAATGATGAGGACGAGATCGGCATCGCCAGAGGTCTGGCCTGGACCAGCGTGGGCGGCACCACTCTCCAGATAGAGGTAAATATTATGCCGGGCAAGGGAGAATTCAAGCTCACCGGGCAGCTGGGCGACGTGATGAAAGAGTCCGCCGAGACGGGCATAAGCTACATCCGCTCAGTCAGCGCCGACTATGGAGTGGAGAGCTCCTTCTTCACGGAGTATGACATACATATACACATCCCCGAGGGCGGTGTGCCTAAGGACGGACCTTCCGCCGGGATTACCATGGCCACGGCCATGCTCTCGGCGATCACAAAAAAGAAGATCCGTGCTGACGTGGCCATGACCGGGGAGATCACCCTGCGTGGCCGGGTGCTGCCGGTGGGAGGACTTAAGGAAAAGCTGCTGGCGGCGAAGACCGCGGGGATAAAGACGGTATGTGTGCCGGAGAAGAATAAGAGCGACATCGAGGAGCTGGACGCAGAAATTCTCGAGGGGATGCAGGTTAATTACGTATCCTCCATGGAAGAAGTGCTGGAGATAGCGCTCGCATGAAAGGAGAATAGGAGTATGGTAATTAAGAATGTGACCCTCGAGACTGTCTGCGGGTACAAGAGTACCTTACCAGACAACAGTCTGCCGGAGATAGCTTTCGCGGGGAAGTCTAACGTAGGGAAGTCGTCCCTTATCAACGTGCTCATGGAGAGAAAGTCCCTGGCGCGGACGTCCAGCCAGCCCGGGAAGACCCAGACCATCAATTTCTACCGGGTAAATGACGACATGTATCTGACGGATCTGCCGGGGTACGGCTTCGCGAAGGTGCCGGAGAAAGAGAAGCAGAAGTGGGGACGGATGATAGAGAATTACCTGAACAGGTCCCGGCAGCTGCGGGCAATCTTCTTGCTCATAGACATCAGACACAATCCCTCTGAGAATGACAGGCTTATGTACGAATGGATGGTCTATCAGGGCTTTAATCCCATCATCATCGCCACGAAGCTGGACAAGATAAAGAAGAGCCAGCTGGCTAAACAGCTTAAGGCTATCCGCACCGGCCTGAATGTGGAGCCGGGGACGGTGATCATTCCCTTCTCCGCTGTGACCAGGCAGGGCCGGGATGAGATCCGTGACCTGATGGAGGTCATAGTGAAGGGCGAACCGGATCCTCATGAATTGCCCGTCAGGAATAATAAGGAAGAAGCTGCAGCGGCGGTTAAGTCTGAGACCAAAAAGGAAGAGGACAGTGAAGAATAAGTATGTGTTCTCCCTGGTGCTGCTGGTGGTGATACTGGCGGCAGGAGCGGGATTTACGGCTCTGTACCGGCACGGACAGAAGACAACAGCAGGTAATGAGTCGGAGCTTAACGTGGTGACCTCCTTCTATCCCATGTATGTGGCGGCTAAGAATGTCATCGGGGATGCCGGGGACGTTACCCTCACGAACCTGAGCGAGCCCCAGACCGGCTGTCTTCACGATTATCAGCTGACCACCGAGGACATGAAGCTGCTCTCTACGGCAGACGTCTTCATTATAAATGGCGGTGGCATAGAGGATTTCCTGGAAAAGGTGGCGGAGCAGTACCCGGAGCTCACCATTATAGATGCCTGCGAGGGACTGGATCTCATAGAGGACAACGCCCACGCCTGGATGAGCATGGCTCTCTACAGGAGTCAGGTGGAAAATATCTGTGAGGGACTTATAGCGGAGGATCCGGGCCGCAGCGACATTTATCAGGAAAATACGGACGAATATATAGCTGAAGTGCAGGCTCTGGAGGATGAGTATGCGGATCTGGCAGGTGAGCTTGCCGGACAGCCGGTGATACTCTTCCATGAGGCCTACGAATATCTGGCCGATGAGATGGGACTGGATGTGGCAGGTGAGATGGATCTGGACGAGGAGCGCCAGGTTTCCGCCGGTGAGGTGGCGGACATTCTCGCGACCATCGAGACGGATGATGTACCGGTGATACTGGCGGAGGAGCTCTACGGAAAGGATATGGGGGACCGCATGGAGGCTGAATCCGACGTCGCCGTGGTCTATATCGATCCGCTGACGCGGGGCTCCTATGACGACGCTGACTCTTACTTAGAAGGTATGCGTAAAAACCTGGAACTAATCAAAGAAGCTTATTAATTTGGCGCTCGCGTGAAAATGAGTTCGTCGAAAAACAGGAAATGTTTTTCTCGTGAACTATTTCTCTCGCTCGCGCCTATCTACGCTGTGTAGATAAAAGGAGCTTAGATGTTTCGCAAGTTAATAGAGCCTTGTGGCTTACACTGCATAAGAATAAATGATATCGGCGTTGTCATAGGAGATCAGGAGATCCTCCGCGACGTCAATTTGCATATTCACTGCGGCACCCTGGCGGCGGTCATAGGGAAGAACGGTGCCGGGAAGACTACTTTGATCCGGGCCATCCTGGGCGACATTCCCCACAGCGGCAACATCGAATTCATGATACATGACAGGGATAAGGTCACCCGTGAGAAGGGTATGGAGCTAAAGATGGGCTATGTTCCCCAGAGTCTCAACGTGGACAAGAAGACTCCCTTAAGCGTCTATGACATGATCATGTGTTATCAGAGCAATTATCCGGTTTTCTTAGGAAAGAATAAGGCAATGGCAGAGAAGATCCGCGAGGCTCTTGCAGTCTTTGACGCGGAGGAGCTGATAGACAGACAGGTCTGCAATCTCTCCGGAGGACAGCTGCAGAGAGTGCTTCTGGCCATGGCTATAATGGACAAGCCTGACCTTTTACTCCTGGATGAGCCGGTGTCCGGCATAGACCAGACCGGCATGGAGCTATTTTATCAGACGATTTCCGGGCTTAAGAATAATTACGACCTGGCAGTGATACTGGTTTCTCACGACCTGGAGTATGTGGCCCGCTATGCGGATCAGGTGATACTCTTAGACGGGGGCACGGTCGCCTGTCAGGGAAATGTGCGGCAGGTCTATGAGAGCAAAGATTTCAAAAGAGTATTCGGGAGATATGACCTTTCCTATATCACAGGCAGACGCACAGAGCAGGCAGCGGCCGGGGAGAAGAGATGAGCATGGCACTATTCCAGTTTGATTTCATGAAATACGCCTTCGTGGCCATACTCGTCATCACGCCCCTCTTCGGCATACTCGGAACCATGATAGTGGGCAACAAGATGGCTTTTTTCTCCGACGCCCTGGGGCACTCGGCTCTGACCGGCATCGCTGTGGGAGTCATCTGTGGTCTGGGAAGTGCCACTCTGGCCATGGTGCTCTTTGGTGTGGCTTTTGCCCTGCTTTTAAACTGGATACGCAGCCGGAACATCTCGTCCACGGACACCATCATCTCAGTGTTTTCCTCCTGCTGCATAGCTATCGGCCTGGCTATTCTCTCGCGGGGCGGGAATTTCAGTCAGTATTCCAGCCTGCTTCTGGGAGATGTCTTAAGCATTACGAAGCGGGAGATACTATTCCTGGTCCTGCTCTTTGCCGCGACTGTCATTTTCTGGATACTCTGCTACAACCGCATCCAGGCTATCAGCCTGAACCGCACCCTGGCCCGCAGCAGGCAGGTGAAGATTGGGCTCATCGAGAATCTCTTCGCGGTGTTCATTGCCCTGGTGGTAATGCTCTCCATCAGGTGGGTGGGAATTTTGCTCATCAACGCTCTGCTGATACTGCCGGCAGCCTCAGCCAGGAATATTTCCGGAAACGTGAGGGAGTACCATCTCTTCGCTATAATCTTCTCCATGTTTTCCGGGATTTTGGGGCTTATCATTTCCTACTACACCGACCTGGCCACCGGGCCGGTCATCGTGATCATCGCGGCGGCGATATTTTTTGCGACCTATATATATGGAAGGAAAAATAATGAGTAAAAATATTTGTGAAACAATAGAGCTGTTAAAGCATCACAAGCCAACTTTAATAGGTCTGGACAGGGCGAAAAAGGCCGCCGTCTGCATCCCTCTCATTGAGACGGAGGACGGCTGGGATATACTCTTCGAAATCCGTGCCGCCGACATAGCCAGCCAGCCCGGGGACATCTGCTTTCCCGGTGGCTTGTTGGAATCGGGAGAGACCACGCAGGAGGCAGCTGTCCGCGAGACCATGGAGGAGCTGTTGGTGAGAGAGGATCAGATAGAGATACTGGGCCTGATGGATGTCTTCGCCGGGGGAGGCGGGAATCTTTTCGTCTATCCCTATGCCGGGATACTGAGCGGATATGAGGGCACATTCAGCACCGATGAGGTGGAAACGGTGTTTTGCATGCCCCTCACATTTTTCCTGGAAAATGAGCCGGAGGTCTATCGCATCAGCATGAAGGTGATCCCCCAGGAGGGCTTCCCCTACGAGCGCATACATGGCGGCAGGGACTACGGATGGCGCGAGCGAACGGAGGAAGTGCTGTTCTATAAATATGAAGATTATAATATCTGGGGAATGACAGCTAAGATACTCAAGGCGTTTGTGGATGTGATCCGATAGATTTCAGCCTGTTACATTATTATCGCTGATCAGGCAGCAACCATTCTATATACGATGAAAACAGCAGCCAGATGGCTGCTGTTTTCACATAGGGAGATTTGAGTTATGAAAATGAACACTTATCAGAGTTGCCTCTGACAAGGTCTGTCAAAAAAGGAAAATGTCTACTTCTCTGTGTCGATTATTATCTTACAGGTGAAATGTGAGCAAAATGTGTCAGAACTATAAAAGCACGGGGAATAATTCTAAAAAGAAAAAAACGCAAATCTAAAGAAATGATAAAAGCACTGTCTTAAAAAATTAAGTTGTCAAAACCTGAAAGGGCGGCAAATTCAATTTTTTTCTATCTCGCAGCTGTGTTTTTTTGTCTCTTTATCGTAATTGATGCCTACAAGCAGTATCTCTCCATTATAATCGGACAGTGCACCGGTATAGCGCTTCTCCCTGATCTGGTTTATGGCGGCATCGCCGGCTATAGCCTCGTCCGTTGCCGGGCCACCCTTGAACAGACTACGCAGGAGCTGGATATATTCTTTCTGCACCGCATTGTCGTCTTTCGCCTCGCGGAAAAGAGCATCCCACTCGTCGATGATGAAGAAGAATTGCCTACCGGTCTCCATGGTGACAGCCATGAGTGCTTTGGAAAGTGCTGTCTCATTTTCATGAACACAGTCGGGATAGGCAATGCGAATTTCCTCAATAACCTCACTTTCAATATCTGAAACGACCTTTTTTACATTTCGCAGCATAGAAATAGTCCACGTTATGTCGATGCAGATCACGTTCAGCTCATTCATATATTTCCCGAAGCGTCTGGCACGGGAAACACAGGTCATTCTGCGGGGAGTACCTATAGTGCCATTGATAAATTCGATAAGCCCGGTCTTATCGACATATGTGTCGGACAGTATGTACCTGAATGGATTACTGCCAGGATTTAAATATATTCCCATGCCTGCGCCCCAGCGGGTTAACATTTGCATACCTTATTCTCATTAAACTGTGTACTCCATGGGAATTTTAAAGTCAACTGGAGATGCGAATTTGACTTTTTCCACAATTTTTTGTTGAAAACCTGTTGACACCACATAAAAAAACAATTAGAATACATAAATGTTTAAGTTCGTAAAGCTTTTAGACGAAGGGGGGAGCCCTATCAAGGCCCGGATTCGGGCAGAACCCATATATGGGTCTCAGGAATCAGCATTAGAAAAATACTTGGAAATTTAATACAAGTAATAGCGATAAAAAGGGGTAGTTGTGTGTTGGCGCAGATGGATTCTGCGGAAAACTATATATTATGATTTTTGTGTAACGACATTTTCATACATAAAAGGAGAGGGTATGACTATGAAGAGCATAAGACATGTAAGAGAAAAAAGGATTCTGGCAGCAGTGATCGCTGTGGCACTGGCGGCCGGATTGCTGCCGACGACAGGACTGAGTGCTTTCGCCTCTGTTAAGAAGACTGAGATAAGCAGGTGGGAACAGATGAATCCGGTATACAGCGAGACCGTTGATGTGGGTACCGATCTCGATGATCTGGAATTGCCGTCTGCTTTGCGTGCGATAATCAGCCTGGATGAATTGGGACTGGACACAGAGAGCTTTGTACAGTCCCAGGTCATCCAGATAGATGACGGCGATGAATATGATGATTATGATTACTATAGTTACGGATATGTAGCTCCCCAGTCAGCCGACGATCTCTATGCGGCAGGGGAGACGGTCATTTATTCCATTTATTATGCAGATGAAGAAGACAGAGACACGGTGGGAGATGTGGAATACCGTGTCTACGGTTCCATTGACGGTTACGATGGCGACCACTGGTTCACCTGCGATGAGGACGGAGATGTGGACGGCGTCATCGTGGATGTAGATGTGGACTGGGAAGGCGATTACGATGGCGACGAGGAGGGAGAGTATACCTTCTCGGCCTCAGAGGATGAGTACGATTATTCGGGTGAGGATCCCACTGCTGTCATCACTGTCGAAGAACCGATTGATGAGACGGATGATGATCTGGATGAGTATTTGGATTCTGATGAATCTTCAGATTCTGTTGAGGAAGAAGAAAATGAGGAGGACTACAGTATAAGCCTGGCTGCGGCTGATGGCGATAAGACTAATGATGAGCTCATGAACGCCTACTGGAATGTGACCACATCGGGAAATGAAGATGTGACCATTCAGAGCATCTATAATGTGGCAGGCACTTGGAGAGATTACTGTAATACCATGTGGGCAAACCGCAGAAATAATTTCTCCTGGACTGACTGCTCGGGAATGGAAGGCGTGTCAGATCCCTGGACTGGCGAGACAGCCACCGGGGGGGGTCTCACAGATGAACTCGGAGGTGAGTCGAGCGCTGACACCAATCCGCTGCATCTTCCTTATAAAACTGGGACCACATGGCAGGTCTATTCCGGTGAGCAGCTTTTGTATGCCCTGACAAACGCTGCCTCAGGAGATACAGTCCAACTGGAAAAAGATATAGATTTAAACGGAGAGATACATAACTGGGTAAAAGTAACTAAGAGTGTTGCAATTACAATAGATGGACAGGGTCATACTATATACAATCTGGGTATCTTCGCCCCCGGTGATTCAGGGGTTGCCTCAGGAGCGACCGAGGCTATCTTTCTTGAAATTACAAATGCCTCTGGTCTTATAGTAAAAGATATCAATTTTGAGACGGCAAAGCTGGTGGGAGCCACCAATGTGGGCCTGTTCATGGCTTCATATACCGGTACAGTAAGGAACAGCTTTACGGATATCACAATAGCTGATTCTGTATATTTCTCAAAGTCCAGCAGCTACTATTCAAGTAACATTGATAACGTAACCACCTGTGCCGTGGGAGGACTCAGCGTGATCACACGCCGTGCGGATTATACCCGCTGCGGCATAAAAAACAGTATACTTTACGGGGCTTTCCATACTTCAGGTCTGATTTCCTGGGGTGGTAACGGGGCCTCTGCTTCTGTGCCCGGAGCAGTACTGAATTATTGCTATGGCTCCGGGAATACTGTTATCTGTGTGGGTGGACATTCCGCTATGCTCTTTGGCTGCGGAGCCGGATACAATGAGGCGACCCATTGTTATTCCAACGGTGAGATGTACGGCTCCGTCTATGTGGGTGGTATATTCGCACAGGAGACATTTACTAAAATAGAGGATTGCTTCAG
>JAJPYU010000164.1 GCA_021204765.1 Clostridiales bacterium | reverse complement strand
AGTCACATGATAATCAGGATAAATCTGCGCTCCGTTTACCGCGGCTTCCGCAATGTCAAAGTCATTGGTGGGATCCGTTGTGGTATTTTTCAGTGTAGCTGAAAGGCTGATTATGTCATCAGTCTCAGAATATCCGCTGAGATATATGGTGCAGTAAGGGGTCGTTGCCATACTTGTTCCAAAGCTGTCATCCCCAGGAGCCATATATTCGGGCTTGATCTCCTCCGCAATCAAATTATTGTCCGTCTCTCCGGTTTCAACATAGGATCCGCAGGCCGACAAGGAAACTACTATTGAAATAGCTATAAATACTGCTGCAAATTTTCTTTTCATGACTGCTCATCACACCTTTACATTTGTCACTTATATAACTATCCTAAACTCAACTTTAGATATTTAAATTAACCAAATGTTTGCATTTATCGTCCTGATTGCAACGGTTACTCCTGCATTTGCATCATCAACATCGACAAATTTTACTTTGGGAACCACTGAAGGCACTGTAAGACTGATCAAAAGCACATCTAGTGCAACTGGCTCAACAGCCTTTGGCGTCGGCAAGTCGGTTACAGCAAACAGAGGTGCTAAGGTTACTTTAACTTGCACCAAGAGCGGCACCACATATACCTATACAGATTCAGCTACTGCGGCGACTTCAGCAAGTAATTACTCGAGTACAACAGCGAGGGTTACTGTCTATCGCCCGTCATCAAACTACACTGTTAAGACGGCAAGTTCTACACATACTGTAACAAGTGGGTCATACTCATATAAGAAATCATTGGCTTTATAGGAGCGGAAAATCATATCATCACAGAAATCTGGAGGCAATCATGAAAGTTAAATCTGCAGCCATGTTTATGACCGTGTTAGTTGGTTCAAGTATAATATTGGGATGTGGCAATTCCGGATTGCAGGATTCTGCAGATATTGACAACACTTCATCGGTTGCCTCCGGGGAAGATGATTTCCGGGAAGAAGAAGCAATATCCGATGATACTGTAAGCATTAGCGGAGATTATTATACTGTTCTGGAAAGCTCAAATATCCAGGATACTGCAAAAGAACTCGCCAAAATAGATGTACCGGATGATACTCTGGTAGTAGGAGTTGATGTTGATTACAGCGAACAGGTGGTGGAGGAGCTTAATCAGCTTTTGAGGAATGGGGGTTATGATTTTGGAGTCCTATTCTGCCGGATTCCTGATGACTGTATGCTGGACGGGGCAGTCATTGATTTCGCACAATACCTGTCAGACAGTAAAGTACAATTGGATATCATCCCGTTGTGGAATACATTCCTACCAGATATGGTAAAGGCCGGGATGCTGGCCGACCTCACAGACCGGCTTATAGATGAGGAGGCTTTGCTGGCCTCTTATCCTGAAAAATTCTGGGAGCTTACCGCTGTCGATGGAAGAAATTACGGAGCCGGGATGTTCAATCTTTCACAGGGTTGCTGGGCTGTAAATGCTGATTTAATGGAGAAATACGGCTTTTCCGAGGAAGACCTGTCAACAGATATCACCGATATGGGGGATATATTTGAAACGGTATGCGAGGGGGAGTCCGACCTGGATTTTTCTGCATTTGCCTATGAGCCCAGGATCTTTCTGGAAAGCCTTCCATTTTATTTTGTGGATGGGAACGTCCCCATCGGATATTGGATTGACGGGGACAATTCAGAGGCAGTAAATCTCTTTGACACTGAGAGGATGAAAGAGCTGGTTGGGACTATGAATGATTATTATCAAAAGGGATATGTCGACATATCTTCCGACCCGGTCTCTGGGACGGCCTTTTTCATGCAGCCTGATTATGATGGCTTTACCATTACCAGATCTGACAGCCTTGATACCTGGACCAACGAGGCGGGAATAAGCCTTGTGAGGATACCCTGGTACCAACAGTCAGCCGCTAATCTCAGTTATGAGATAAACGGAATAACCTCTTGGTCAATAAAGCAGGATGAAGCCTGGGATTTTCTCACATTCGTCTATGAGAATAAGGATGCATCTGATCTATTGCTCTATGGTATAGAGGGGGAGGATTATAGTATTTCCGATGGCACGGTTACTGCCGGGAGCGGGCTGACTGAGGATATCATTGGAAATCGCAGCCTCGGGAACCGTTATATCGCCACTGTTATCTCTCCTTACGAGGATGATTCAAAGCAGGAGCTTATGGAAAATGAGCTGAATTCCCTTTCGGACAGTGATCTTGCCGGTTTTGTCTTTGATCAGGAGCCGGTACAGAGTGAGGTATATGCTGTCAGTGGGCTGTACATGGAGCTTTCAACATTCCGCCGGATGTTTGCCTTTACGCCCGACAGAGACTATAAGACATGGGAGGAATATTATGATGCCTTCGAGCAGCAGCTTGAGGATGCGGGGATAGATGATATTGTGGATGAAATGAACTGGCAGATTCAGGAATATCTTAAGAATTCTTAAAAATCTCGACGGTAAATCTTAGGAATCTGCGTTTATCTTTGTCGCTAAAGGAGGCGCTGTACTTGAAAAAAGCAATGAAAATTACGATACCCGCCCTGGCAGCTTTACTGCTGCTCGGCCTTGCCGGGTGCGGCAGGGAAGAAGCTTCTTCTGCCGGAAAGGACAGCTCATCCGCTGAAGAGTGTGTCGCATGGGAAACCGGCAGCAATTATTTTTTCACGGAGGATGGCTGTTATTTTATCGAGATCCCTGAGGGCTCCTATCAAATGCTTCTGTATTATTTTGATCCGGAGTCTGGGGTCTCCGTACCGGTGTGTGACAAGGCTGACTGTGACCATAACCCCAACGGGGATACCATTACCTGCAATGCCCAGATTGAGTCAGTCGATGGCGAGACTTTCGTTGTCTATAGGGATAAGGTATATTATATTGCCGATGGAGACAGGAATCTGATCTTAAGATGCCGCGATACCGATGGGAATAATGATACCCAGGTGGCAGTTATTGATGCCCCGTATATGGGACAACGTATGTGGTTTTACAGGAATAAGGCTCTTATCATGGCTACAACAGATGTCAGCGGCTCTTTTGACCCGGAGACCGGTGAGAGCGATGATGCTGTGCTCTGCCTTTTTGCGGTTGATCTGGATTCCGGTAATGTAGAAACTGTGGCTGAATCTTCTCTCACAGCAGCAGTCCTGTACGCTTTCCAGGTATATGACATGTCAGACGGGCAGATGTCCTACTATGACCTGGAAAAGGATAAATGGTATTCCTATGATGTGGAGGACGGCAGCCTGACAGAGCTGGATATGCCGGAAGGCGCCAAGTACGGCACATCTGGGGAATACCTGGATATATATGGCGACTACTGCTATTCCTGTTTCGCAAATGAAGTAAAGCGCCTGGATCCACTGACAGGGGAGGAGACAACCATTTATGCAGGGAATGTGGGGTCAAATGCCGGATATATGATGCATGGGCTGGACTTCATGTGCATCAACGCCTGGAGGACTGTATATTCCGGAGGCGAGCTTGTCAATGAAAGACAGTTGGCCTTTTATGACATAGCCACCGAAGAACTAAAAAATGCTTCCGATGACTTCTTCGATGATTTCCGCATATGTGATGTGACGGCTGTGTCAGATACCGGCTTCATTTATCCCTATGCCGTGCATTCCGAGGATGCGATGGACGTTTATGACGGGGATTTTGAATATAGATACTCAACCATAGAGGATGCCGTAGCGGGAAATGGCAATTATCAGGTCGTATGGTATGCGCATCAGGAGTAAGACTATAGCAAAAGCGGAGTAAATGCATGAAGATCGAGATAAGTAAACTCTCAAAAAAATACGGTGAAAAATACGCTCTTCGGGATGTGAGCCTGACACTGGAGAACGGAATATACGGCCTGCTGGGTCCCAACGGCGCGGGAAAGAGCACCCTGATGAATATACTGGTTGGGAACCTGGAGCAAACAAAAGGAAGCGTGCGCTGTGACGGGGAAGACATCCAAAAAATGGGCCGGGAGTACAGAAGCCTCTTAGGATACATGCCCCAGCAGCAGAATCTCTATCCCGGCTTTTCCGGCTGGGACTTCCTGGCGTATATGGCGGCCTTAAAGGGCATACCCAAAGAAAAGACCGGGGAACGGGTGGCTGAGGTGGCCGCCCAGGTGAACCTGGCAGATGAACTCTCCAAGAAGCTTCACGCCTATTCCGGAGGAATGCGCCAGAGGATACTTCTGGCGGCTGCCATCATAAATGACCCGGCCCTGCTGATACTGGATGAGCCCACGGCGGGACTTGATCCTCGGGAAAGGATAAGGATACGCAATCTCATCTCCTCAATCTCCGGGAACAAGACTGTGATCATAGCCACCCATGTAGTCTCCGACGTGGAGCACATCTCACGGGAGGTGATGCTTCTGGGTGGTGGGCAGCTGATACGAAAGGCATCCATCAGTGATCTGACCGATGAGATCGCTCCATATGTCCATGAGATTGCTGTTCCCGCATACAGAATAGATGAGATAGAGGCGGCATACTGTGTCTCGAATATCTTAAGTGACGGGAAACAGGCCAGGATAAGGATACTGGCTGATGAGCCGGATACTTCCTGGCCGGTGTCCCCGGCTATACCCACCCTGGAGGATGTGTATTTGTTTCATTTTCAATTTAAAGAGGAAGTAGTATCAAATGCGTCTGATCAGATATGAGCTCGGGAAACTGTTCTGCCAGAAAATTTTCATAGTCATACTGGTAATCTGCGCCGCGGTGAACCTGCTGCTCTTCACTTTTCAGGGAAATGGCGACTCATCATACACGCCGCAGATGTACGCGGTACTGATGGATGACCTGGCCGGACTGTCCGCTGGGGAGGCGGCAGATATCTTAAATGAAAAGCTGGAGGATATTCAGGATTACATATTTGACACTAATGACTGGTCAGATGAGGACGGATACTGTCTCTATACCGATGACATCTGGACAGAAATGAATCTTTATTATGATGTCATAAATGAGGCCGGGCAGGTAAGCGGCTATCAGGACTATCTTGCCCAGGTGCAGACCAATGCTTCAAATATGGTGGCCGTCTCCATCTTCGGAAGCTCCTCCGGATTCTCCTTAAAAAATATAGAAAAAACCGTGGCGGATTTCTCCGGGCTGTCAGATATAGAACCAATCTTTGACATTTCCCAGGGTGTGATCTCGGCCACAGGCGAATATGGGACTGATCTTATCATGGCCGTCCTGCTGGCGGCTTTGTGCGTATTTCTCATATTTGGGGAGAAGCAGAATGGTCTGCTTATGCTCATCTCCCCCACCAACAACGGACACAGGCAGACAACTGCGGCTAAGCTCGCAGCCATGGTGACACTGACGGCAGTCTTTGGAGGCATAATTTACGGGGAGGATTTTGCCCTGGCGGGAAGGCAGTATGGCTTCGGGGATCTGACCCGCCCCATACAGTCTGTGTATGGTTACAAGTCCTGCGCTCTGCATCTGTCTGTGATGGGATATTTTGTCCTGTTTTTCATCATAAAGCTGCTCCTTTGTCTGATGCTTGGCCTGATATTTTTCCTGATCTGCCTGGCCGGGAAAAGCATGCTCCAATTTATAGCAGCCTGTGTCATCGCCTATGGCGGGAGTGCCGCTCTTTATCTTCTCATTCCCGAGAACAGTCGCTTTATGGCGCTAAAATATCTGAACCTTATCAGCTTCCTGCACACAGACCAGATGATTGCATCCTATGAGAATCTCAATCTGTTCGGGCGGCCGGCCAGCTTTATGGCCAGCGCACTGATACTGATGATCATGGCAGTATTGGCACTGATCATTGTCAGCATTTACATCTCGGGAGGAAGCCGGTATATGCAGTCCTCCGGGAATCTGGAGATTAGGCTTTTCAGGAAAACAAAAGGACGTGTCCGCAGCATAGCAGGCTTCGAGTATCTGAAGCTGGTCAAAAAGACCGGGGTGATATGGGTGCTCATCCTCTTTGCGGTCATACAGATATACAGGATATGCGATTACGATTACTTTTCCCAGGCAGATGAAGTCTATTACAAGTCCTACATGGACTATCTGTCCGGGCCTGTCACAGATGAGACGGCGGACTATGTAGAGAAAGAGAATGCCCGGTACGAAGAACTTTACGAGGATTATTATTCCACAGACGATCTCTCCGAGCAGAGCGACATCTGGCAGCAGCTGCTCCCGGAAAAGGCCTGGGAGATGGTGGCTGAGGAGTATGATAGAATTATAAGTGAGAAGGAGATGATTGAAAGTAGCGCTGGGAGCAATATAACCGACGGTGGCAATGGAGAAGTGGAGCA
The DNA here is from genome assembly GCA_021204765.1 of Clostridiales bacterium. Classification (GTDB taxonomy): domain Bacteria; phylum Bacillota; class Clostridia; order Lachnospirales; family Lachnospiraceae; genus Eubacterium_I. The sequence goes on along the minus strand of JAJPYU010000164.1, from coordinate 3,341 downwards.
GACAGGCAAGGCTCTCTGCATGGTTTACCCGAGTGGCTACAATGAACTGATGGGCCAGAATGAGCAGCGGGACATGATAAATGCCTTGCTCTTTGGCATATTGCTGTGCGTCTGTCTGTCATCAGTTTTCGCCGGTGATGCCGGCTGCGGCATGGATAAGCTCATCGCCACCACCCGAGGTGGAGGAAAGGACACGCTCCTGGCAAAGAGAAAAGTTTCTTTCATTTCGGCTCTTGTCATTTTCCTGTTGGTATACGGTGGGGATTTCCTCATGATACTTATTAAGATAGGGTTGAATCAGTGGCAGGCGCCTCTGGCCAGCCTGGAGATCTTCGACGGCTGCTCCCCTGCTGTAAAAATCTGGCAATATATGGTCATACTCTATGCCATAAAGTTTGTCGGAATGTGGGTCTGTCTCGCTGTCATCAGGCTGCTCTCCCGCTTCTGCCGGGATACCTTCCGCACTATGCTGATCTCTGCCATAGTCTTTGTCCTGCCGCCGCTGCTGGGTCTGATGCAGGTTGCCGCCGTGAAGCACATTTCCCTGGTGCCCCTGCTTACCGGCAGCGGGATACTGAATAAAATAATACTGCTGGGTATATGAGACATACCTGCCAGCGTATGATGGAGTCAAAATACTCGTCCCTGGGTGAGAAATATCCGAAAGCCGGATGCTTCGCCCTCTCTATAATGGCCTCCTGTACCGTAGGCACCGTGGAGAAATTCATATCCGCCACCCACATGGGTATGACGTCATATCCCTCCTCCGGAGCTTCCGGAGCGAAGCCGGGGTTTTTGCCTATCTCATCTATCGCTATGGCATCGTGCCCACTGCGGGACATGATGGATGTAAAATCATATTTCACAGGATGTCGCCTCCTTGTATGTCTTATTGATATAAGCATATGCAATCCGGAAATAAAAATCAAGGTTTACTTTACAGGCCACTGTTACTCCATCAGATTTTCCATGCGGCGCCCGGTACCTTGGACAGAGTCAGGAGATTTTCGGAGGACGCCTTAATGATGAGTATTGGAAGAAATTGATAGAAAAAATATTATCTATATCTTGTTAGGACATCTATTTTAAGCTAAAATTTTAACTATGAGTAATATAGATTTGTTGAAATTACCAAATGAAGAAAATATGGATATAACTTGAAAATGAGTATGCTATTAAATCAGCTCCTGAGGGAAGAAAAAATCTACGCAAGGGACAGCCTGGCAGAAGAGCAGAGGAAAGCACTGTCGGCTGATATTGTAAAGAATATTCTGGCATCTTCGGAATATCAGGCGGCGGATACCATCCTGCTGTATCGGGCCATCCGGGGAGAGGTCAGCTTAAGCATATTAGAATATGAAGCCCGGGCGGACGGAAAGCGGCTGGCCTATCCATTGTGTATAAATGATACTGAGATGGCAGCATTGGTTCCGGAGGATTCGACAACTTTTAAAAAGGGACATTTTGGCATAGAGGAGCCCATATTGGAAAAATCCCTTATGATTTCGCCGGAGGAGATCGATATGGTGATATGTCCCTGTTCGGTTTTTGACAGAGATTGCCATCGCATGGGTATGGGTGCGGGATATTATGACCGCTATCTGCCGCAGTGCCGCAGGGATGCCTGTATTGCCGCAGTAGCATTTGAAGTGCAGAAAGCGGATCACATACCTGCAAATCCATGGGATTATCCCATGGACATGGTATTTACGGAAAGACAGATATGCCGCAGGAAATTCTTATCTGGTGCTCATAGCGCTGAGCCATAATGTCCTCCTCCACGGACTGGCCTGTACGGCCTATCCGATAGTGATAGAAGTCGGCATCCAGATAATAGAGGCGGTGAGCCTGCGGCAGGGGATAGTAGGAGAATAGCTCGTCCTCATAAAAGGTATGCTCCGGCAGCACCAGGCCGCAGCCCCGCAAAAGCTCTGTGCGGTGGATGCAGGCGTGCATGAAGAGGTACTGCCAGAGACGAAAACGTCCCACCTCGTTCCAATCAAAGATATGGCCAGTGGGGAAAACATTTGAAAAGCTCACTGTTTTTGTGAGAGAGGGATCCACATTGTCATAGATGTAATTTACAAAGAGGATGTCAGCGCCGCCATCTTTTTCCAGATCATTTAATGCGGCAAGCAACCGGATAAGGGAGGGTTCATCCACCCAGTCGTCTGAGTCCACCACCTTAAAATAGCGCCCTCCGGCCTCGCGCAGGCCGTGATTTATCCCGGCACCGTGACCGCCGTTTTGCTGGGTGATTACACGGCAGATATGGGGATAACGCTTCTCAAAGGAGGAAGCAATTTCCCCGGTACGGTCGTTGGAGCCGTCATTTATGATGAGTATTTCCGCACATTCCCCGGCGGGGATGAGACTGTCCAGACATTTTTTCATATAATCCTGTGAATTATAGCAGGGTACCACAAAAGTGATGAGCTTTTCAGTCATAGCGACCTCCGAGTTGTTTATCGCTGGATATTTTAACAATTTAGACCGTGAATTGCAAGAAAAACCACGGAGCTGTTTTTCAGGCTCCCGCTGCAGTTGCATTTCAGGCGTCAGCTGGCTGGCAGCTGAAATGTAACGTGAACTGGTAAATTGTGTCAAACTATTTTATAAATCTCTTTTTTGGGGAGAAGATTTGTGTTAGTATATTTGTCTTGAAAGGTATTGGTATAAGCAGAGGAGAGTTATAGAACGGAGAGCTATATGAACACAACTAATTATATGGAAGAAACATGTAACGATGGCCTGGGGCTGGTGTTTTCCGGCGGAGGGTCTAAAGGGTCATATGAGATAGGCGCATGGAAGGCACTTGATGAGCTGGGGCTGGCCGGAAGAATTGCAGGGGTCTCCGGCTCGTCCATCGGAGCTTTTAATACGGCGCTCTTTGCCCAGGGAGACTTGGGCGCAGCGGAATATATCTGGCGTGATATGAGAGCCACAGACATGGTGAATATTAATTTTGGAAAAATAGCGGAGAAATTTATTGAGTCTGAGGGTGCCTCGCCGAAAGAGGCATTTCTGCAGAATGTCCGCCTGGTGGAGACAGGGGCGAATGCCAAAGCTGTGGCGGAAGATACCCTTAGCCGCCTCTTTGATGCTGCGGCCGGGAAGCTGGCCGGGGCAGCGAATACGGCAGGAAAATTGTCCGGTGGCGCAGATGCGGCGGATGGGCAGTTAGTCAGTGGAACAGATGCTGCGGCCTCCGGCGGTAAAAATAAGCTTAGCAATTATGCCATCTGGGCTGCCCAGAATCTTTTCGGTGACGGCTTCGCCACCCCGGAGAAGCTTATAGGCATATTGAGGAATTATGTAAATTTTGAGCTCATACAGACATC
>JAJPYU010000108.1 GCA_021204765.1 Clostridiales bacterium | reverse complement strand
AAGCAGACGAGAGTGCGAATATGGGTGGAGGCTACCGTGTGAACAATTATAAAGAAAAAAGACCCCTTTGGGGGTCTTTTTTTCTTTATGGTCATGTGTTATAATTCATTTCCGGGAGGTAAGTTGACATGGACAGATATGCATTTGGAGTAGATGTTGGGGGCACTACCGTTAAAATGGGCTTTTTTACAGCAGAGGGTGAGCTCCTTGGCAAATGGGAGATCCCCACTGATATTTCTGAGTATGGCGTACATATTATACCGGATATAGCACAGGAGATCCGTGAGAAGCTGGCGGCATCCGGGCTTTCTTCTGAGGATGTCATCGGAGTGGGTCTCGGAGTCCCTGGACCGGTGGATGCTGATGGGAATATCCTGCACTGTGTGAACCTGGGATGGGGCACTTTCAATCTGGAAGCTGCGATGACAAGGGCGACCGGTATTCCATGTAAGGCGGGAAATGATGCCGATGTGGCTGCCCTTGGTGAGATTTATAAGGGATCCGCCTCAAAATACCGTACTGTGGTCCTGCTGACCCTGGGTACCGGGGTAGGCGGCGGCATCATAATTGACGGGAGGATCCTGCCTGGCACATTCGGGGCGGCAGGAGAGATCGGACATATGAATATGAAAGAGGATGAGACTGACTTCTGCGGCTGCGGCCATCAGGGATGCCTGGAGCAGTATGCTTCCGCCAGTGGCATTGTCAGAATGGCGAGGCTGAATATGGCCAGGACTGATGTTGACACAGTTCTCAGGCAATGTAAGAGTGTTACATCAAAAGATATATTTGATGCGGCCAGAGACGGAGATGAGTTCTCCAGGGATCTGGTCGAGGAGGTATGCAAGACTCTCGGGCTGGCCTGTGCCAGGATTTCCACTGTGGTAGATCCCGAAGCCTATATCTTCGGGGGAGGCATGTCAAAGGCCGGGAATATTATTACCAACACAGTTGAGAAGTATTATAATCGGTATGCTTTCCATATAGGCGCGAAGTTCCTTCTGGCGAAGCTGGGGAACGATGCCGGTATCTGGGGAGCAGTGAAGCTCGTATTCGACAGTTTTTAATAAAAATTTACGATATACAGGAGAGCAGACAGATGAGTAAGATAGCGATCGTAACAGACAGTAACGCCGGCATAGTGCCCCAGGAGGCAGAGAGGCTGGGGATCATAGTCATGCCCATGCCTTTCTATGTAAATGAGGAGCTGTTCTTGGAGAATATCACCATGACCCAGGATGAGTTCTACGAGAGGCTGGCCCAGGGCTGCGAGGTGAAGACCTCCGCTCCCGCGGTACAGGATTTCATAGACCTCTGGGACGGTCTTTTAAAGGATTATGACCAGATCATCCACATTCCCATGTCCAGCGGGCTTTCCGGTACCTGTGCCACCGCATCCATGCTGGCCCAGGACTATGAAGGGAAGGTCTTTGTAGTGGACAATCAGCGCATTTCCGTTACCCAGCGCCAGTCCGCGGAGGATGCGAAGATGCTGGCTGACGCCGGTGCATCCGCCCAGGAGATATATGATAAGTTGATGGCCAATAAGATGGATTCCAGCATTTACATTATGGTCGACACCCTCTATTATCTGAAGAAAGGCGGCAGGATCACCCCGGCGGCTGCGGCTTTGGGTACGCTCCTGAAGCTTAAGCCCGTGCTCCAGATTCAGGGTGAGAAGCTGGATGCCTTCGCCAAGGCCCGCACCGTGAAGCAGGCCAAGTCCATCATGATCAACCAGATAAAGGAGGACTGCAAGAACCGCTACGGTTCCGACGAGAAGGCGACGAATGTCCACATTTCCATGGCCTACACCCACAATCTGCCGGATGCCGAGGAGTTCAAAAAAGAGGTCCAGGCTGCTTTCCCCAGAGACTGGGATGACATCGTCTTAGACCAGCTCTCCATCAGCATTGGCTGCCACATCGGGCCCGGAGCCCTGGCGGTGACAGCCACGAAGCCTATAACAATAGATTAGAACAGATCTGGCAGATTTTATTTGTTCTGCTCATACCAGCAGAGCACTTACTGATGGGCTAAAAAATAACGGGAAATAGCCGCATATATATGTTTTGCACTTGACCTGAAAGCCAGTGCCTATTATACTCTGGCTTTGGGTCAAGCGTTATTCTGTGTCTAAAAGGAGTGACGATCTTGGATTTTGAAAAGCTTAAAGAGATCCGAAATATGGGCTTTGTAAAAGCCGTAGGATTCGTGATAACCGAGATCCGTGAGGGGTATGCCAGGGGCGAGGTGGTTCTTACTGAAATGCATGCCAATCCCATAGGCTCTATCCACGGGGGAATGATCTTTACAATAGCGGATAATGTGGGCGGCTCGGCGGCTACCAGCCGGGGCAGATATGTGACTACGGTCTCCGGGAATATCAATTACCTGCGTCCGGCCATGGGCTGTGAGAAGCTCATCGGGGAGTCCCGGGAGATCAAGGTGGGGAAGAATATCTGCGTCTATGACGTCGTGATCACTGACGAGAAAGGAACCGAGATCGCAATAGCGAGGATGACTTACTATTACCTGCAGCCTGTCGTGTTCGATTGATGTGCTGCAGTCTGAAAGCCTTGTTGCGCCGTAAGGAAATCGACAGAACAGCGCGACAGTATTCTTAAACAATCCGTAAATTCATTACTATATAGGAGGAAAAAGAAATGGTAAAGGCAATAGTGGGAGCAAACTGGGGTGATGAGGGCAAGGGCAAGATCACTGACATGCTTGCCGCCGAGGCTGACATTATCGTTCGTTTTCAGGGAGGGGCAAATGCCGGGCACACCATAGTAAATGAATATGGGAAGTTCGCCCTGCACGCCATGCCTTCCGGCTGTTTCTACAGCCATACTACCAGCGTTATCGGGAATGGCGTGGCGCTTAATATCCCCACTTTCTGCGCTGAGATAGACGATATCGTTAGCCGTGGAGTGCCGAAGCCGAAGATACTGGTGTCCGAGCGCTGCCAGATTGTCATGCCTTACCATGTCCTCTTTGATCAGTATGAGGAAGAGAGGCTGGGCGGCAAGTCCTTTGGCTCCACTAAATCAGGTATAGCACCCTTTTACTCTGACAAGTACGCGAAGACAGGCTTCCAGATAAATGAGCTTTTCGATGAGGAGACTCTTGAGGATAAAGTGAAGCGGGTATGCGAAACCAAGAATGTACTCCTGGAGTATCTCTATCACAAGCCGCTGCTTGATCCCGACGAGCTTATCGAGACGCTCCACGGATACAGGGACATGATAGCGCCCTATGTCTGCGATGTGGCTTCCTACCTGGACCAGGCCATGAAAGAGGGAAAGAATATCCTCCTGGAGGGCCAGCTGGGGACATTGAAGGATCCTGACCACGGGATCTATCCAATGGTGACCTCATCATCTACACTTGCGGCTTACGGCGCCATCGGGGCAGGCATCCCTCCCTATGCCATTGAGAAGGTCATAGTGGTCTGCAAGGCATACTCCAGCGCTGTGGGAGCGGGGGAGTTTGTAAGCGAGATATTCGGAGAGGAGGCAGATGAGCTGAGACGCCGCGGCGGAGACGGAGGGGAGTACGGAGCTACCACGGGACGGCCCAGGAGGATGGGATGGTTCGACTGCGTGGCAAGCCGGTACGGCTGCAGGCTCCAGGGCGCCACGGATGTGGCCTTTACAGTCCTCGATGTGCTGGGATACCTGGATGAGATCCCTGTGTGTGTCGGATATGAGATAGACGGTGAAGTGACCGCGGACTTTCCGGTGACGCATCTCCTCAAAAAGGCCAAACCTGTCTGGGAGTACCTGCCCGGATGGAAGACGGATATCCGGGGTATCAGGAAATATGAAGACCTCCCGGAGAACTGTCGGAAATACGTGGAGTTCGTGGAGGAGCATATAGGCTATCCCATCACCATGGTCTCCAACGGACCGGGACGCGATGACATAATATATCGCTGAATGATCAGGAATTCCCACCTTTTTGAGGTGGGAATTTTTATGGGGGATTTTATTATTTTTTGTAAAAATCTGATAAAAAACAGCATTTTTCCCTTTTTTATTTGTTGAAAATGTAGTATCATATATGTAATGAATATCACAGTTCGTACCTTTGCACACGGTGCGTACCACTGATAAAAGAATTTTATGAAAAAGGAGGGCAAAACAATGGGCAAAGAAATCATTGCCATGCTTCTCGCCGGAGGACAGGGTTCCCGCCTGTATGCTTTGACACAGAAGCTGGCCAAGCCTGCGGTTCCTTTTGGCGGTAAGTACCGCATCATCGATTTCCCGCTTTCGAATTGCGTGAATTCCGGCATTGATACCGTAGGCGTCCTGACCCAGTACCAGCCGTTTGTATTGAATGAGTATATAGGGAATGGGCAGCCCTGGGATCTGGACCGTTTAAACGGAGGCGTCCACGTCCTTCCGCCGTATCAGAGAGCTTCCGGCTCTGACTGGTACAAGGGCACGGCCAATGCCATTTACCAGAATATCGCTTTTATCGAGCGCTATGATCCCCAGTACGTCATCATTCTCTCCGGTGACCAGATCTGCAAGCAGGATTACAGCGATTTCCTCCGTTTCCACAAGGAGAAGAACGCCGAGTTTTCCGTGGCGGTCATGGAAGTCCCCTGGGAGGAGGCTCACCGCTTCGGACTGATGGTTGCGGATGAGAATGACAGGATCACCGAGTTCCAGGAGAAGCCGAAGGAGCCAAAGAGCAATCTGGCCTCCATGGGTATCTATATCTTCAACTGGGATGTCTTAAGGAAGTACCTGGAGGAGGACGAGGCGGATCCCGATTCCGAGAATGATTTCGGTAATAATATCATTCCGGATCTGCTCCGTGACAACCGCGATATGTACGCCTATCATTTCAGCGGATACTGGAAGGATGTGGGGACCATTACATCCCTCTGGGAGGCGAACATGGAGGTCCTTGATCCGGATCACTCCGGTATCAATCTCTTTGATGATGACTGGAAGATCTACAGCCGGAACGCCGGCATGACCGGACACAAGATCGGCATGGACGCCAGTATCGAGGATTCCCTTATCACCGACGGATGCCGCATCGACGGTGAGGTGGATCATTCCATTCTCTACGCCGGTGTTAAAGTAGCCAAAGGAGCTGTGGTGAGAGATGCCGTAGTCATGGGAGGCACGGTGATCCAGGAGGGCGCCGTGGTGGAGCACTGCATCGTGGCTGAGAACGCCATTATAGGAGCAGGCGCACACATCGGCGCAGTCAAAGAGGATGAGGAGAAAGGGGTTGCCACCATCGGCCCCGCTGTATATGTAGGGAATAACGCGACGATCGGTTCCCATGCCATGGTGAGAGAAAATGTAAAGGACGGTGAGGCACAATGGTAAACAGCGCACTCGGTATTATTTTCCCCAATCAGTATGATGAGCTCGTGCCGGAACTGACCACGGAGCGCACGATGGCCTCAATTCCTTTTGCCGGCCGGTACCGCATGATCGATTTCGCGTTATCCAGCATGGTAAACAGCGGGATTTCCAACATCTCAGTCCTGGCCCGCCAGAATTATCACTCCCTGATGGATCATCTGGGGTCCGGACGTGAGTGGGATCTGACCAGGAAGAACGGCGGGCTGATAGTCTGGCCGCCGTTCGCTGAGAAGTCCATAAATATCTACAAAGGCCGCGTACAGGCCCTGATCCATATCATCGGTTTCATTGAGGCACAGAAAGAAGAGTTTGTGATACTCTCGGATACGAATATTGCCGCATCCTTCGATTTCAGGGATTTCATCCAGTATCACGTGGACAATGAAGCGGATATCACCTGTGCTTATACGGTGCAGCCTCTTCCGGAAAGCATTATGAGTGCCAGGCTTATGAATAAGGGCATGTACTACACCTATGATATTGATGGCGATGGCGTGATCAGGAAGATGTACATCAATTCCCAGGCGGAGGGTGAGCAGAATTTCGCTATGAATATCTACTGCATCCGACGCAAGTTCCTGATCAAGCTGGTGAAGGACGCCTACATGCAGGGCGGTGTGTATTTCGAACGCGACATTCTGCTTCGGATGCTGGACAAGATTAAGGTCATGGGCTACAGATTTGACAAATATTACGGCCGCATCAGTGATATGAAATCCTACTTTGATGAGAACATGCGTCTCCTTAAGGATGAGAACCTGGATGCCCTGTTCTCCAACCCGATTTACACCAAGCTGCGTGACGATAACCCGACCCGATACTTTGACGGGACCGTGGTCAGGAATGTCATGGCGGCTGACGGCTGCGTCATAGAGGGTAATGTGGAGAATTCGGTGCTCTTCAGGGGCGTGAAGATAGGCAAGGGCGCTACGGTGAAGAACTGCGTGCTCATGCAGGATACCGTGGTAGAAGACGGTGCGAATCTGGAGTACATTATCACCGATAAGGAGGCCCACATCACAGCGGGTAAGGAGGTTCACGGCACTGACACATTCCCTGTGTTCGTGGCCAAGTACCAGGTGGTGTGATCAGGCGGAGAGTTCGTCTCCCGGGAGTGGGAGATGATCTGCAATAAGACAGGATAAGCCCTCTCCCTTTTGGGAGAGGGCTTTGCTGTGCTTTGTGCGGGCCGGATAAGTAACCCGGTTTTATTTTTACAGTCCAAGCTCTGCTTTCAGTGCGGCCAGGTCATCATCTACGGAGACATTGCTTCCGGAGGTGTATTTCTTTACAAGGTCGGTGTCGGCGGCTGCGTCGGCGTTAAGCTGTGCGTTGGCATTGGCCTCATCCAGCATCCTGTCAGCCTTAGCCTCCATGCGGTCAAAGGCTTCCATGGAAGCGGAGGTGCCGGACATGTTGGCTGTGGCTTTATTGATGTGCTCCTGGGCTTTGGCGGTGGCTACTTTGGCTTTGACGGCGGCCTTACGGTTCTCCAGGGACTGGATGTCGGCAGAGAGCTTGTCATACATCTGGCGGATTTTGATGGTGTTCTCCTTTGCCACAGCCAGATTCTCGTTTAAGCTGTTAAGGACAGCCTGCTGCTCCTGCTCCTGGGCTAAGAGGGCTCTGGCGTCATCCTCATTGCCGGCCTTTAAGGCATTGCCCGCGGCAGTATGGATAGTGGCGACTTTTTTCTCAGCCGCATCCACCTGGCGCTGTGCGCTGGCCTCATTTGCCATGACCTGGGCTGTCTCCTGTTTGACCTGCGCCAGATCCTTTTTGAGGTCGATCAGAGTCTGGTCGATCATTTTGGCGGGATCCTCCATCTTGTCCAGCATGGCGTTGACATTGGATTTCATGATAGTTGAAAAGCGGCTTAAAATTCCCATTATCGTTCTCCTTTCGAATACTGTGATTTGTGTTATCTAAAAATTCTGATTCTGTTGCCGGTTCTGCTCTTCCCGGGCCAGGTCGTCCAAGGGTGTGTTAAGGATGCGTTCGGTCTCCTCATTTTCCGCTTTCTTATTTTTCCTCACTATGTTCAGGATGAGGATGACGGCCAGAACTATGATCACCACTAAGAGGATGATCAGGGCAAGTTTCACATTGTCGGCCCTGGTGGCGCTGCGGGTCATGATGGTATCCGCGGTGGAATCGAAGATGCTGGTGATCATCTCGTCGGTGGAGAGGTCTGAGTACCAGTACTCATCCACGTAATTCCAGAAGATGTCCACGGCTTCGGAATCCATGACGGCGGAAACCTGGTAGCCGTTCACATAGCAGCTGTAGCCCACCTCATTGTCCGTGTCCTCAGCGGCGAAATATATCCAGAGGAAAGTGTACTCATTGTCGATATTCTCGGTGTACCATTCCTCGGCGAACTCATTCATATCCTCCTCGGTGGTGAGAGAGGAGTCATATGCTTTGAAATAAACGTATGGCTGTACGCCGGTCTCCTTAAAATAATTCTGTAGGCCGCTTTCCACCTTTGAGACATTGCTTATCCAGCCTATCTCATCAACTACGCAGTTATTATTGAAGCTGGTGCCGGTAAGCGCTTCCCTGTTTATGGTGGAAGCAGTGGTGGATGAGCTCTGGTTCTGATTGCTGTAGTATCTGCCGGAGCCGGAGACGGCGAAGATCAGCAGCATGATAACAGCTAAAACTATGATGGCACCGCCCAGGCCGAAATTCATCCTGCGCCTTCTTCTCATACCCATGCTCATGCCGTAGGCCGCACCCATGAACATGCCTGCGCCAAAGCCGCGCCTGCGTCTGGGCGGTCTCTGCGGCGGGCGCTGCGGGGGTCTGTCTCCCGGTGCTGCGCCTGGCCTGGGACCGTTCATATTCCCGCCGGGTCTTGCTCCACCCATGCCTGCACCAGTGGGTCTGCCGGTGCCGCCTGTTGGCCTGCCAGTACCTCCTGTCGGACGAGAACCCGTGGGGCGGCCTGTGCCGCCTGTCGGCCTGGAACCGCCGGAGGGTCTGTAGCTGCCACCCCCAGTGGGTCTGCCGCCTGATGGCCTGTAGCTGCCTCCGCCCATGGAATGTCCGCCGGATACGTGCATTCCGCCGCTTGAATGGCCTCCCATGGAGTGGCCTCCGCCGCCGCCTCCCATTCCTGCTCTGCCCATATTTTCTCCCTTCCCATCTGCCGTTTTGTGCTGTCTTAAATGCGCCGCAGACGTGATAAAATGTGTTGCCTGAAAAAAATTCTACTAAAATAAAGATAGACCTAAAAGGGAAATGTGTCAAGAAATAGTAATGTACGTGACATTTAATGTCTGCAAATATTTTATAAAGGAAGACTTGGAATATCAGCATGAAAAGTGAAGAAAGATGCACAAAATATTCACTTATGCAGATTGTCAATCTGAGGTTACCAGAATTTTACAAATCGACTGCCATATAAAATATGAACTATTAAGGGTAAAAATATTGACGATTAGTTCATATTAGCATACTTACAGCGTTCTACAGTGAAAAAGGAGGTGATCAAGACATGCGTTATCACAAAAAGAGAATACGCCTGGTGATGATCCGGGCGGGAAACTGATGGGAATGCAGGGCAGGACAGGATAGTGTATCAATAAATATCGGTATGTTTGTGAAAGGCATATTTTGGCAGATGGCTGTGACGGAGCCGAGACGAAAGTCAGAGGTAAATACAAATGTCGGAATTTAGTGAAGAGTGTAAAAGGCTTATCAGGAAAAGCAATACAAATGTCTACCAGATTGCAAAAGTTTCAGGACTCGACCGCACCACCCTCCAGAAGATGGTCCAGGGCAAGCGGCTCCCCAGCCGACAGTTTGTCGAGGAGTTCACGGACTTCCTTATTATAAATAAGGGAGAGAAGGATGAGCTCTACCGCCTTTTCCAGATCGAGAAGGTCGGCCGGGATGTGTATCAGTGCCGCAGGGAGGTGGAGCACCTTTTAAGGGATTTTCCTTCAATCAGGAAGAATTTAAAAGAGAATGATTATCAGAGAAAGATCAGCTTTATCAGCGGAAATGACGATATGGATATTATCGTAAAGAGGATGGTGCTGGACGTGGATATAATAGACGCCATCAGGTATATTGTCATCAGTGCCTTTACACGTTCCGATAACCCTTTCATTTACATGGACACTTTTGAAAACTGCACGTATGCCATGCAGCAGATCATCCGGGAGGAGCTCAGCACGGGTAAGAAGATGACCTGCCACCAGTTCGTCAGGTTTGAGAGAAGGGTTGACAATGCCGGGGACTGGTCCTTTGGTAATATACAGGCCCTCCATTATAT
>JAJPYU010000071.1 GCA_021204765.1 Clostridiales bacterium | reverse complement strand
TTTAAAAAAAGTCCTTTACATTTACATGGAATTTCTTTAGAATAAGCGTTATAACGTGTTTTATGGTAAGATATCAGTTGCATTTCACTCTCGCACCAGGCGCTCTGCTGTGCCGGTGCGGGAAGAACACATAAATAAAGCCAAAGCAGATATTAAGAAACCAGACAGGAGGGGACGCAAGCTATGATTTCCAACCAGATATTACAGACGACCATTGAAGGATTGAAGAATATTGCCCATGTGGATCTGTGTGTCATTGATACCGAGGGCAAGATCCTGGCCGGCACTTTTGACGGGGCGGATAAGTTCATTGAGGCTGCGGTGGCTTTTGTGGATTCACCGGCTGACTCACAGGTGGTTTCCGGCTGCCAGTTCTTCAAGATCTTTGATGAAAAGCAGTTAGAGTATGTGCTTTTAGCCTATGGCGACGCCGAGGATGTGTACATGATAGGGAAGATTGCGGTCCTCCAGATCTCGAGTCTGCTTACGGCTTATAAAGAGCGCTTTGACAAGGATAATTTCATAAAGAACCTGCTTCTTGATAATCTGTTGCTGGTGGATATCTACAACCGTGCCAAGAAGCTCCACATCGAGACTGACGTCCGCCGTGTCGTCTATATCATAGAGACTACCAATGACAGGGACGGCAATGACCTGGATAGGGTGCGCGGAGTGTTCAAGGGCCGCAGCCAGGATTTTGTCACAGCCGTGGACGAGAAGAATATCATCGTGGTTAAAGAGGTGGACGGCGACGATTCAGTGGAAGAGCTGGGCAAGACAGCCCAGGTCATTTACAGCACTTTCAAGGGCGACAGGGGTGTGCACATCGCATATGGCACTGTGGTAGGCGAGATAAAGGAAGTCTCCCGTTCCTATAAGGAGGCGCGCATGGCATTAGACGTGGGCAAGATTTTCTTCGAGGAACGCAATATCGTGGCTTACGCTACCCTGGGGATAGGCAGGCTCATTTACCAGCTGCCCATTCCGCTGTGCAAGATGTTTATAAAAGAAGTCTTTGAGAACAAGTCCCCGGACGATTTTGATGAGGAGACTCTGATCACCATCAACAAGTTCTTTGAGAACAGCCTGAATGTCTCTGAGACGTCCAGACAGCTCTATATCCACAGAAATACCCTGGTGTATCGCCTTGATAAGCTGCAGAAGAGTACGGGATTAGATCTGAGGGTCTTCGAGGATGCCATTACATTAAAGATTGCTTTGATGGTATCCAAATATATGAAATATATGGAGGAGATGGATTTTTAGGAGGCAGTGAACCGAAATAGGAGGATATGAATGATAATACTTGAACACGTAAGCAAGGCATATTCCGAGGGCATACCGGCTCTGGAAGATGTGAATATCCGCATCGACGATGGGGAGTTCGTCTTCGTGGTAGGGGCGAGCGGTTCCGGTAAGTCGACACTTATCAAGCTCCTGACCAAGGAGCTGGATCCCACTACCGGGAAGATAATGGTAAACGGCAAAAATCTCTCAAAAGTACGTCACAGACAGGTACCTTATTATCGCCGTGACATCGGCTGTGTTTTTCAGGATTTCCGTCTTTTAAATGATAAAAATGTCTATGACAATGTGGCTTTTGCCCAGCGCGTCGTGGGTGCGTCGAACCGTTCCATCAAGAGAAACGTTCCCAAGATGCTTTCCCTGGTGGGACTGGCGGCCAAGTACAAATCCCTGCCGACCCAGCTCTCCGGAGGTGAGCAGCAGAGGGTGGCCATAGCCAGGGCACTGATAAATTCCCCGCGCATACTGCTGGCAGATGAGCCCACCGGTAATCTGGATCCGGATAATGCCTGGGAGATCATGAAGCTCCTCGAGGAGATAAATAAGCGGGGCACCACCGTGCTGGTGGTCAGCCACAATACAGCTATAGTCGAGGAGATGGGAAAGCGGGTCATCACCTTACATATCGGTCACGTGGTGGATGACACCAGGGTGGAGTTAGGCGGTGAGATGGCATGAAGCTTGGATATTCGTTAAAAGAGGGCATTAAGTCCGTATGGATCAATAAGATATTCTCCATCGCATCGATAGCCACCATGGCGGCCTGCATTTTCCTTTTTGGGGTGTTCTATTCTATTTTGGTGAATTTCCAGGGTATGGTCAAGGATGTGGAGTCCGGCGTGGCGATCACAGTATTTTTCGATGAGGGCTCCACCCAGGAGGCCATAGATGTCATCGGAGTGAAGATAGCGCAGCGCCCCGAGGTACAGAGATTTAATTTCGTCTCAGCCGACCAGGCCTGGGAAGACTATAAGGTGGAATATTTCGAGGGAAATGAGGAGGCGGCCGCTGCTTTCGGCACTGAGAATCCTCTGGCCAATGAGGCCTCCTATGAGATATACATGTCGGACATTTCCCAGCAAAGTGATCTGGTGGAATATCTGGAGAGCCTGCCGGGGATCAGGAAGGTCCGCCAGTCGGAGACCGTGGCCAACACCCTGTCGGATGCCAATAAGCTCATCGGGGTCATCACAGGAGCTATCATAGTCATCCTGATATGCGTGGCCATCTTCCTTATCAGCAACACGGTCAGGACCGGCATCACGGTCCGCCGGGGCGAGATACGGATCATGAAGATGATAGGTGCCACGGACAGATTTGTGCGATCGCCGTTTATAGTCGAGGGAATATTTATCGGAGCTGTGGGAGCGGTGATACCGCTGATACTGCTCTACGTCCTTTATGGGAAAGTCATCGACTATGTTGCGGAGAAGTTCGGGTTCCTGAATAATATGATCAATTTCATATCCTCCAGGACAGTATTTACAGTGCTGCTGCCGGTGGGACTGATCATGGGAATCGGGATCGGGTTCCTGGGAAGCCGCGTGACGGTACACAGGCATATAAATGTGTAATACAGAGTGTTACGTTCACACGGTAGGAAGGATGATTTTATGGATGTTTCAAGCTTGCTTGAATACATACATAAAATCATCCTGATTACCTGTGCAACAGGTAACCTCCACCCACATAAGCAATCTTAGCTCCGTAAGGAGCGGGAAAGCATGCGAAGCAGGCGGGATTGCGCATTGGTGGAGGCCGCCGTGTGATAGAAAGAACAGGAAGAACATGGCGGCGGTGCGTAATGTGTCGCCGCTGTTTTAAGGTAGGATGATTTATGGATAATATGAGTGAGTACGATCAGGCTGGGTATGGGGCTTCCCAGGGGGAGGTCGGGTCACAGCAGGTTGAATATGCGGCTTCCCCGGTGGTAAGCGGGTCGCCGCAGGATCCGGGAAATGAGAAAAAGAGGCGGGGCAACGGTTCATTCTGGCTGGGGATGGCCTGCGGAGTGGTGATCGCGGTTATAGTGGTCATGGTTGTGTCCGTGCGGACGACCGGGGGATTTGCCTCGGGGACGGATAAGCTGCTGACTGCTTCCACCGTCAACAAGATCAACACCCTGGCGGATTATATCGAGGAGAATTACTACGAGGATGTGGATATTGAGGATTTGAGGAACGGGCTCTATGAAGGGCTTTTTGACAACCTTGATATTTATTCTTCCTATTACACTGAGGAGGAGTACAATGAATTGCTGGAGGATACCCTTGAGGGAACATACTGCGGCATAGGGGCCAGCCTTCAGCAGGACGCGGAGACCATGACAGTCACGGTGATCCGGGTATATGACGGATCGCCGGCTAAAGAGGCAGGGCTCATGGCAGGTGACATCATTTACCAGGTGGATGACTATGACGCCACCGCCATGGAGCTTTCCGAGCTGGTGACCCACATCAGAGGCGAGGAGGAGACCACGGTCCATCTGGTCACATACAGGAACGGTGAGGAGATAGAGTACGACATCGAGAGGAAGAATATGGCCTATCCCACAGTGGTGTACGATATGCTTGAGGAAAATGTGGGATACATAGAGGTGTCGGAATTTGCGGAGAGCACCGAGGATCAGTTCCGTGAGGCACTTACGGATCTGGAGGATCAGGGAATGGATTACCTGATAGTGGATCTCCGGGATAATCCGGGCGGGGTACTGACCACTGTCTGCAACATGCTGGATATGATACTGCCTGACGGCCTGCTGCTCTATACTGAGGACAGGGATGGGAACCGCGAGGAGTATACTTCCGGCGATGATGAGTTCCTGGACATTCCACTGGCGGTGCTGGTAAACGGAAATTCCGCCAGCGCATCGGAGATATTTGCGGGAGCCGTGCAGGATCGGGAGGCCGGGATTATTATAGGTACGACTACATTTGGGAAAGGCGTGGTCCAGTCGGTGAGGACCTTTAAGGACGGAACCGCATTCAAGCTGACCACCAGCCGGTATTTCACGCCGGGAGGCACCTGCATACAGGATATCGGCATTACGCCGGACGATGAGACAGAGTATGAGTTCCTGGGCGGCGAGGACGATACATACAGTTATGATCTGGACAACCAGATACAGGAAGCGATAAAGCGGTTGACAGAGTAAAGGAATGCGATAGTAAAGGGATGCGCCGGCGAGTGCCGGGCCGTGTTCCACGCAGTGAAATGTGATGGCAGTGAGACGGAGAAAAACAGATATGACAAAAACGAGAGAAGAATTGCTGGAAGAGATGACGGAGGCTTATATGGATATCTGCCTTGAGGATACCTGTCAGGCTATGATAGATGCGGTGATGCCCTCCCTTGATCAGATAAAGGAAGGCATGGAAAAGAAGTACGGCCGTCCGGTGATACAGTACATCACCTCCAGGGTGAAGACCCCGGAGAGCACCTTAAATAAGCTGGTCAGAAAAGGCAGGGAGGAGACTCTGGAGAAAGCCGTGGAGACATTCCAGGACCTGGCCGGGATAAGGGTGGTCTGCACTTTCTACGACGATGTTTACCGGGTGGTGAGGGCTATCAGGAAGATTCCGGATATCAGGATAATAAAGACCCGGGACTATATAGCAACACCCAAAGCCAGCGGATACCGCAGTATCCACATTGTATCCGAGGTGCCTGCTGTGGGTAAGATAAAGATGGAGATACAGGTCTGCTCCGCAGCCATGAACTACTGGGCCATCTTAGACCACGAGCTGGGATATAAGCTCAACATGAGCGACAGCCCGGAGCTTAAGCATATACAGAAGGAGCTGAGATCCTTTTCCTTTGATATAAAGGATATAGACAAGAAGTTTCTGGAAATAAGAAAAAAAATAGAGCGTTTATGATACCGGGGGATCGTGGGAGCCCGGAGAGCGGAGCAATCCGCAGTATCATAGAGAATATAGAAAAGGCTGCAAGGAGGAAGTATGGGCAACACATGTTATGACAACAGGGAGCTTTCCTGGCTGAAATTCAATACCAGAGTACTGGAGGAGGCGGAGGATACGGGAAATCCTTTCTGTGAGAGGCTCTCATTTGCTTCTATCTATCAGAGCAATCTGGATGAGTTCTTCGGAGTCCGGGTGGGATCCCTCTACGACCAGATGCTGGTCTCAAAGGACATTCGCGACAACAAGACAAACATGACCTGCCAGGAGCAGATCTACGCCATTTGTGACCAGGTGCGTCTGCTGGGCCTGAGAAAGGATGCCTGCTATGCGGATCTGGACAAGGGACTGGAGGAGAGAGGGGTGGATATCGCTACCTTCCCGGAGATCGCGCCGAAGGATGCACGGTATCTGGACGCCTATTTCGAGCATGAGGTGCGGCCGCTTTTGGCACCTCAGGTGGTGGGCAGGAAGCAGCCTTTCCCCTTCCTTAAGAATCAGGCTATCTACGCCGTGGTCATCCTGGGTCCGAAGAAAGCCTCAAAGGCCTACAAGAGCGATAAGCTGGGCATAGTCCCCTGCAGCATTGATGTGCTGCCGCGCCTTGTGCGCATCCCCGATTATCCCAACCGCTATATGCTCATGGAGGAGCTCATCATCCATTATCTGGGTCGGATATTTTCTCATTTCGAGGTGAAGAGCAAATCGCTGATCCGTATAGTGAGGAATGCGGATATCGACCCGGACGAGGAGATGTACGATGATGACACGGACTTTCGCCAGGTCATGGAACAGCTGGTGAGCCGCCGCAGGAGGCTTGCTCCCATACGCCTGGAGTACGCCAATATGATGGATGAGTCCATCATCGACATTATCTGCAAATATCTGAAGTTAAAGAAGAATTATGTCTTTCCATCGGAGTCACCCCTTGATCTCTCATTTTTCTCAAAGATCAGTGATATCCTCCGAAATGAGAAAGATATGTTTTTCGAGAAATATGTGCAGAAATATCCGCCCGACTTAAATCCCCGGGAGACTATGATGGATCAGATTGAGGAGAAGGATCGTTTTCTTTTCTACCCCTATGAGAGCATGGATCCTTTCCTTAAACTATTAAATGAAGCGGCGGTTGACCCTGAGGTGGTCTCCGTGAAGATGACCCTGTATCGGGTGGCCAGGAACTCGAAGGTGGTGGAGGCCCTGATCCGTGCCGCTGAGAACGGCAAGGAGGTCTCCGTGCTGGTAGAGCTGAGAGCCCGCTTCGACGAGGCCAATAATATCGGCTGGTCGAGGCGGCTGGAGGATGCCGGCTGCTCCATTTTATATGGGCTGGATGAGCTGAAAGTCCACTCTAAGATCTGCCTTATCACCAGAAAGGACGGCGACGGCGTCTCCTATATCACTCAGGTGGGCACGGGCAATTACAATGAGAAGACCGCCCGGCTTTACACCGATTTCTGCCTGATGTCGGCAAACCGGGACATTGGCGAGGAGGCCAGTGAGATATTCACCAGGATGTACATGGACGAGGTCGTGGAGGAGACGAAGCACCTGATGGTGGCTCCAAAATGCCTTCGCAGCAAGATCCTGGAAAAGGTCGATGCGCAGATTGGGCTGGCGCATGCGGGTAAGCCTGCCTATGTGGGGGCCAAGACCAACTCCCTCACCGACAAGGTCATAATGGACAAGCTCATAGAGGCCTCCCAGGCCGGGGTGAAAGTGGAGCTGGTAGTCCGCGGGGCCTGCTGCCTTATAGCCGGGGTGCCGGGACTCACTGAAAATATTTCCGTGAGGAGCATAGTGGGAAGATATCTGGAGCACTCACGGATATACATTTTCGGGAAGGAGGATCCGGAGGTCTTCATTTCATCGGCGGATTTCATGACACGGAACACCACCAAGAGGGTGGAGGTGGCTGCACCTGTTTATGACAGTGAGATCAGGGACAGGGTGCTTAATATCTTTAAGATACTCATGGCTGACAACGTGAAAGCCAGGGTGCAGATGGCTGACGGCAGCTACGAGAGGATGAGGACTGACGAGCCGCCCCTTATCGCCCAGGAGTACTTCATGAAAGACGCGGGACGTCCCGAGAAGCCCGAGGATGAAGGAAATGCAGGCGATGGCAGCGCCGAAGCGGCAGCTGAGGACTCTGAAGGCGGAGGAAAGCGCCCATGGTTCAAACCCAGGATGTGGAAGAAGAGATAAAAAAGAGTGAAGAGCCGGATTGCAGGGAGATAGCCGGACAGATCATGGTATTTGCCCGGGAGCAGATCATGGTCTCACTGAGTTACCTGTCCCGGGCGCTCTTTAAAATGCCGCTTATTGCCGCGGATACCGTGGAGAGCTACGGGGTCAACGGACGGATGGTCATTTACAATCCGGATCATGTGGTGCGGGATTTTAAGAGGGAGAATAACCGCCCTGTGAGGGCTTTCCTGCACATGCTGCTCCACTGCATTTACTGTCATCCGTTTCATTATGAAGAGATGGACAGGGAGTGCTGGGATCTGGCTGCCGACATGGCCGTGGAGCAGACCATAATGGATCTGGGACTGGCCTGCACTAAGACCCTCCCGGATGAGCGCATAGCCAGGATATTAAAGAGCATGAAGGAGTATGTGCCCATCATCACGGCGGAAAA
This sequence comes from Clostridiales bacterium, assembly GCA_021204765.1. Taxonomy (GTDB): domain Bacteria; phylum Bacillota; class Clostridia; order Lachnospirales; family Lachnospiraceae; genus Eubacterium_I. The sequence goes on along the minus strand of JAJPYU010000071.1, from coordinate 1,846 downwards.
GGTGTACCGCTTTCTGCTGGATGATCCTGAGAAGGCGGCTGCTTATCTTAAGAAAGCAGAGCTCTTTTACCGGGATGACCACCTCCATTGGATCATCGCAAAGGAAGAGGATGCCGCCGACAGGGTGGGGGATACCTATACCACCGATACCCGGACAGCCATGTTCGGCTGTCACGAGGCGGATTCCGGCGAGGGTGATGACGACGAGTACGAGCAGGTGGACGAGGCCCTTGTGGGACAGATAAGGGACGAGTGGGCCGACATCAGTGAGCATGCGAAGATGGACATAGAGACTTTTTCCAGGGAGCAGGGATTCGGGGCAGGCAGCTTGCTGATGAACCTTAAGGAGGCTCTCAGGGAAAAGCAGGATTACGGCGGGTTTTTGAAAAAATTTGCGGTGCTGGGCGAGGAGATGCAGATAAACGATGAGGAGTTCGACTACATCTACTACACCTACGGACTGCAGCTTTATGAGAAGATGCCGCTGGTGGAGCCCCTGGAATACCGGGAGAATAAGAGGATACGGGATTTTGTCATCGCCATAGACACCTCAGGCTCCTGCCAGGGAGCCACGGTGGAGGGTTTTTTAAGAAAGACATATGAGATCTTAAAGAGCACTGACAGCTATTTCTCCCGGGTGAATATCCACATCATCCAGTGCGACGCAAAGATACAGAGCGATGTGAAGGTCACCAGCGACGAGGAATTTGATGCCTACATGGAGGACGTGGATCTCTCCGGCTTCGGGGGCACGGACTTCCGCCCCGTCTTCGAGTACGTGGACGGACTGGTGGAGCGCCATGAGTTCTCGGACCTACGCGGCCTCATCTACTTCACCGACGGCCGTGGGACTTATCCCGCAGTGCCGCCCAACTACGAGACCGCATTTGTCTTCCTGGAGGATGGGTTCGCTATACCGACGACCCCGCCATGGGCTATAAAGCTGGTATTAAATGGGGATGAGTTATGAATATAAATGAAGCTAAGGAACAAATTGAGAAGGCAGTCCGGATTTACCTGGAGAAGGACGGGTACGGGAACTACCGCATCCCCGTGGAGCGGCAGCGCCCGGTCTTTGTCCTGGGTCCTCCCGGCATAGGCAAGACCGCCATCATGGAGCAGATCGCGGAGGAGCTGGATGTGGCCCTGGTATCATATTCCATGACCCACCACACCAGGCAGAGCGCATTAGGCCTCCCTTTCATTTCCCATAAGATCTATCAGGGAAAAGAGTTCGACGTCTCCGAGTACACCATGAGCGAGATCATCGCCTCCGTCTACGAGATGATGGAGAAGTCCGGCAAGAAGGAGGGTATACTTTTCCTGGATGAGATCAACTGTGTCTCAGAGACCCTGGCACCCTCCATGCTGAGATTCCTGCAGTACAAGAAGTTCGGCGAGCATGCTGTCCCGGAAGGCTGGGTGGTGACAACGGCGGGCAATCCCCCTCAGTACAACCGCTCGGTGCGGGAGTTTGACGTGGTGACTTTAGACCGCTTAAAGGTCATGGAGGTGGAGCCTGATTATCCCACCTGGCGGCGCTATGCCTTAAACCGGGGGCTGCACGGCTCCATTTTAACTTACCTGGACATTCGGAAAAATGATTTCTATGTCATAGAAAATACCGTGGACGGCAAGGCCTATGTGACTGCCAGGGGATGGGAGGATCTCTCCGGCATCATTTCCCTCTACGAGGAAAATGATTTCCCCGTGGACGAGAGCCTTATTTCCCAGTATATCCGGCATAAGAGGATAGCCGGGGAGTTCGCCGCCTACTACGATCTGTATAAGAAGTACCGCTGCGACTATCGTGTGGGCGATATCCTTGCGGGCCGGGAGGATTCCC
>JAJPYU010000077.1 GCA_021204765.1 Clostridiales bacterium | reverse complement strand
AGTGCGTAGCACGTAGCAATCCGTAGGTATCATACCTTTTGACCTTAGTATCATGTTAATTTATATACAAGGAAAGCATCCGCTCCAAAGTGGATGCCACCCAGAAACGACCTAGCCCTTATGGGCTGTGCCTATCCTGTGTGCAGACAGGATAGGCGTTTTTTTGATTATTAAGATTCTGTAAAATGAATTGTATTTTTTCCTGTTCTGATTTAAAATAGTTTAGATTGCGATTCAGAAAAAGCGCAATAATAAACGACATTTTTAGAAGGAAACACTAATGAAGGATTCCAATTTATACAAACTCGGTATCGATATAGGTTCCACCACAGTTAAGATAGCCATCCTGGACATGGAGGACAATCTCCTCTTTTCCGACTATGAGCGTCACTTTGCGAATATCCGCGAGACCCTGTCAGACCTGATAAAAAAGGCATACGATAAGCTGGGCAACCTGAGAATGGCCCCCATGATCACCGGCTCCGGCGGCCTGACCCTGGCAAAGCATCTGGGAGTGCCCTTTGTACAGGAGGTGGTCGCAGTGGCCACAGCCCTGGAGCAGTACGCTCCCCAGACCGACGTGGCCATAGAGCTGGGCGGCGAGGACGCGAAGATCATCTACTTTGAGGATGGCAACGTCGAGGAGAGAATGAACGGCATCTGCGCAGGAGGCACCGGTTCCTTTATAGACCAGATGGCCTCTCTGATACAGACTGACGCCAGCGGCTTAAATGAATATGCGAAAAATTACAAGGCTTTATATCCTATCGCGGCCCGCTGCGGCGTCTTTGCGAAATCGGATATCCAGCCCCTGATAAATGAGGGCGCTACTCGTGAGGACTTATCCGCCTCCATCTTCCAGGCCGTGGTAAACCAGACCATCAGCGGCCTGGCCTGCGGCAAGCCCATCAGGGGTCATGTGGCTTTCCTGGGCGGCCCGCTGCATTTCCTTTCAGAATTAAAAGTCGCTTTCATCCGCACTTTAAAGCTTGATGACGAGCACACCATAGTACCGGAGAATTCCCACCTCTTCGCGGCCATAGGCTCCGCCATGAATTATAAAGAAGAGGTACAGGTCACTATTGAGGAGATGATGGAAAAGCTCTCCGGGGAGCTCCATCTGGAGTTCGAGGTGGCCCGCATGGATCCCCTCTTTGCGACTCAGGAGGATTATGATAAATTCACTGAGCGCCACAGCCGCGCCACTGTGGAGAAGGGCGACCTTTCCACTTATAAAGGCAACTGTTTCCTGGGCATAGACGCCGGAAGTACCACAACCAAGGTGGCTGTGGTCGGCGAGGACGGCACCCTGCTCTACTCCTTCTACAGCAACAATAACGGCAGTCCCCTGGCCACATCCATCAAATCCCTAAGGGAAGTCTTCGAGATAATGCCCGATGACGCCCACATCGTCTACTCCTGCTCCACCGGCTACGGCGAGGCTCTGATAAAGGCCGCCCTCATGCTGGATGAGGGGGAGGTGGAGACCATAGCCCACTACACCGCCGCCGCTTTCTTTGACCCGGAGGTGGACTGCATCCTGGATATCGGCGGACAGGACATGAAGTGCATAAAGATTAAGGACAACACCGTGGACAGCGTCCAGCTAAACGAGGCCTGCTCCTCCGGCTGCGGCTCCTTTATTGAGACCTTCGCCAAATCCCTGGACTACTCAGTTGAGGATTTCGCTAAGGAGGCACTCTTTGCGCAGCACCCCATAGACCTGGGCACCCGCTGCACCGTCTTCATGAATTCAAAAGTAAAACAGGCCCAGAAGGAGGGTGCCACCGTGGCGGACATCTCCTCAGGACTGGCCTACTCTGTCATAAAGAACGCATTATTTAAAGTCATAAAGCTCTCCGACCCGGCCCAGTTAGGGAAACATATCGTGGTCCAGGGCGGCACTTTCTACAATGACGCGGTCCTGCGCAGCTTCGAGACTATCTCCGAGCGCGAGGCTGTACGTCCCGATATCGCAGGCATCATGGGCGCCTTCGGCGCGGCCCTGATCGCCAAGGAACGCTATGAAGGAAAGCCTTCCACCATGCTCTCCGCCGAGGAGATCGATAATCTGGAGTTTACCACGAAACTGGCCCGCTGCGGCAGATGCACCAACAACTGCCTGCTGACTATCAACCAGTTTTCCGGCGGCCGCCGCTACATTACCGGGAACCGCTGCGAGAGAGCTCTGGGCGGTGAGAAGAATAAGGAGAATATCCCGAACCTGTTCGAGTATAAATTAGCCCGTGTCTTTGCCTATGACTCTCTCCCCGAGGAGGAGGCCTCCCGAGGCACACTGGGCATTCCCCGGGTCCTCAATATGTACGAGGATTACCCTTTCTGGGCAACCCTCTTTAAGGAGCTTAAGTTCCATGTGGTGCTCTCTCCCCTTTCTTCCAGGAAGATATATGAGATGGGCATCGAGTCCATTCCCAGCGAGTCCGAGTGCTATCCGGCCAAGCTGGCCCACGGCCACATCGCCTGGCTGATTGGTGAGGGCGTGAAAACCATCTTCTACCCCTGCATACCCTACGAGAGAAATGAGTTTAAGGAGGCGGGAAATAACTACAACTGCCCCATCGTCACCTCCTACGCGGAGAATATCAAGAATAATGTGGATGAGATCAATTCCGGGAAAGTGCGGCTTGTCAATCCCTTCATGGCCTTAACCGACGAGGAGATCATAACCAACCGCCTCATCATTGTGTTAAAGGATGAGTTTGACATTCCGGAATCTGAAAGCCGCCAGGCAGTACACGACGCCTGGGTGGAGCTGGCAAGCGCCAGAAACGACATGAAGAAAAAGGGCGAGGAGACCCTCAAATGGATGGAGGATAACGGCCGCCGCGGCATAGTCCTGGCCGGCCGGCCCTACCATATCGACCCGGAGATCAACCACGGCATCCCGGAGATGATAAATTCCTACGGCTTCGCCGTCCTCACCGAGGACTCGGTCTCCCACTTGAATCAGGTGGAGAGGCCCCTGATCGTCCTGGACCAGTGGATGTACCACTCACGGCTATACGCTGCCGCCCAGTATGTGAAGACCAGGGATGACCTGGATCTCATACAGCTCAATTCTTTCGGCTGCGGCCTGGACGCCATCACCACGGACCAGGTCAGCGACATCCTGACCAAATCAGGCAAGATATACACCTGCCTTAAGATAGATGAGGTAAATAACCTTGGCGCCGCCCGCATCCGTATCCGCTCCCTTATCGCGGCCATCCGCACCAGGGAGAGACAGGCCTGCTCCAGAAAGATAGTCCCGGCCAACCACAACAGAGCGATTTTCACCGAGGAAATGAGAAAGACCTACACCATCCTGGCTCCCCAGATGTCCCCCGTCCACTTCGAGATACTGGAGCCGGCCTTCAAGGCCTCCGGCTACCATCTGGAGATACTGGGAAATGACAACAGAAATGCCATCAACTCGGGACTTAAATACGTAAATAACGACGCCTGCTTCCCTTCCCTCATCACTGTGGGAATGATAATGGACGCCGTGACTTCAGGGAAATACGATACCGACCATCTGGCCGTCATCATGACCCAGACCGGCGGCGGCTGCCGTGCGTCGAACTACGTGGGATTTATCCGCCGTGCCCTGGAGAAAGCGGGCTATCCCCAGATACCTGTCATTTCCTTAAACCTGACTGCCCTGGAGAGCAACCCGGGATTCAAGATCACCTTCTCCCTGGCCCAGCGGGGCATCTACGGCCTGGTCTTCGGGGACATACTGATGAAGTGCATCTATGCCACCCGCCCCTATGAGGCAGTGCCCGGCTCCACCAATGAACTGCATCAGAAATGGGTGAAGATCCTCTCCGATTTTCTCGGAAAGGATCACGCCATCAACCATATAAAATACTGTCACTACTGCAAACAGATGGTGAAGGAATTCGACGAACTGCCGAGGAAAGATATCGTAAAGCCGAGAGTAGGTATCGTCGGAGAGATACTGGTGAAATTCATGCCCCTGGCCAATAATTACCTGGCTGAACTCCTGGAATCCGAGGGAGCCGAGCCGGTGGTGCCTGACCTGATGGATTTCTTCCTCTACTGCTTCTACAATACGAAGTTCAAGGCGGATAATCTGGGATTTAAGCAAAAGAGCTGGAGACGCGCGAAACTGGGTATCTGGGGCGTGGAATTCTTAAGAAAGCCGGCGTCAAAGGCACTGGCAAAGAGCAGGCACTTCACTCCTCCGGCCAGCATCTATGATACGGCAAAGCACGCCACCAGCATCGTCTCCCTGGGCAACCAGACCGGTGAAGGGTGGTTCCTCACCGGAGAGATGGTGGAGCTGATCCACAATGGGGTGAATAATATCGTCTGCTGCCAGCCTTTCGCCTGCCTGCCAAACCACATCGTGGGCAAGGGAGTCATCAAGGAGCTGCGGCATCAGTATCCCGGTGCCAATGTGGTGGCCATAGACTTCGATCCGGGAGCAAGCGAGGTCAATCAGCTGAACCGCATCAAGCTGATGCTGTCTACTGCACAAAAGAATTTGAACAGGTAAAGGGAGCCTTAAAGGCTCCCTTTACCTGTTCAGATATGCTTTCAGGCTTTCTATCGCCGCTTTACCATCATTGTACCCCAGGTAGTACCACTCGCCCAGCTTTTCCATGTCAGACTCCATTCGCTTAATCGGGATCAGCCTCGACGGGCTGATCATAAAGACCCGGCCCTCTGCGTGCAGGCGATTCATCTCATCGCATTCATGGTTATAACGCTCATGACTCTTTGCCAGGGTCATGGCAAACTTCGGATATTCGTGATAGAACACCCTGGCCTTAGTCTCGGCCTTTTCGTCCGGATACCGCCAGTCATCGGGACGGGTACGTACGATGACAAGCTTCTTATAATCGTTGTCCAGAGCCCATTGATAAGGCACCTTCACGGAACAGCCTCCGTCCAGGCAGGGATATCCGTCCAACATCACTATACGGGACATGTAAGGCATGGACGCCGAAGCCCTAACTGCCGTAAATATATCGCTGCAGGTATCTCTGTCAAAATATACCGGCTTCCCGGTGCGGCAGTCTGTGGCCACCGCTATATATCTGCGCTTTTTATCAAAGAATCTGGACATATCAAGCGGGTCATCCGGCAGATGGAAAGTGACGAAATCGAAATTGATCGGGCCTCCATATATGAAGACCTTTCGTGAACTGATATAGCGGCTGTCATGACGGTACCGCAGATTGCATCTGGCGGAACGCCCTATCTGGCCGGAGACATAATTGACTCCGTTCATGGCTCCGGCAGAGACACCGACAGTGCACTCCATATTAATCCCGGCCTCCATCAGCGCATCCAGCACCCCTTCACCGTACAGACCCCGGAAAGCTCCTCCCTCCAGTACCATACATCCCGGCGTCACCTCATCTGTCGCTGTGCCGTTCGGCAGATCATCTATACCTGAAAATACTTTGCTGCTCATCTAAATCACCCCACAAAAAAATCTCTGCGAAGAAGATTATAGCACTTCTTCACAGAGATTTCATTACAAAAATATTAAGTCAAATCATTCACTTCTCAGTGCCGACACAGGATCCATATGGCTTGCCTTGGCCGAAGGTATCAGTCCTCCGATGAAGGTCAGCACCACACTGAGCGCAATCAGCAGCAGGCCGTAGTAATACGGCAGATAGGCTCTGGCATTGTCAGCCTGGACATAATTGTGCACCACCATATTAATAGGTACCAGCAGGATCAGCGCGATCACCACACCCATTATTCCGGCAATCAGCCCGACAATAAAGGTCTCTGCATTGAATATGGCAGAAATATTCCGCTTGGAGGCACCGATGGCCCGGAGTATCCCGATCTCTCTGGTGCGCTCCAGCACGGAGATGTAGGTGATGATACCTATCATGATGGATGACACTATCAGGGACACTGATATGAATGCGATCAGCACATAGGATACCATGTTGATGATTGTCGTCACTGTAGAGAGCATGGTCCCCACCAGGTCGGTATAAGTGATCTGCTTCTCTATCTGATCTGCAGCCTCCATCTGCGCATTATAATCGTCCAGTATATCCACCACATAGTCCTTGCTCTCAAAGTCTCTGGGATAGATGTCGATCTCCGTGGGATTGTCGAAGTCCACATAACCCAGGGAAGCCAGATTGCTGTCATAGGTGGTGGATGAGGCCATACTCATGGAGGTCATCAGCTCTAAGAGGGCGTCCTCATCCATATTCGTGCTGACGGAATCCATAATGCTATCCATGTCGATATCCAGATTATCCAGGAAATCATCGGAAATATTGTCAAAAGCCGAGCTCATTGCCGACTCAATTGATGAGCTGATCTGGCTCACCACAGAGCTCATGGCACTCTCAATCTGGCCGGAAATGCTGGCCCCCAGAGATGACATGTAAGAGCTCATAGCCGATGCCACCGCACTCTCCAGGGCAGAGGTGTCAAGAGTACTCATCATGGCAGAGGTTATTACAGATGAGGCAGCCGATGAACTGAAGTAATCCGTCAGCCCCTGGCTTACGCTGTCCACCATGGATTTTCCGCTGGCCGTGGAGTAATATCCACTGGCAATAGTTGTTGCAAGTGTGGCAATCTGGTCCGAGGAAATGGTTACACTGCTCAGTTGCCCAGCCATCCAGGTTGAAAAGATGGAGTCGGCATTATCAGGGTCAGCCTGTATTTCCTGCATCAGATCGCTTACGGCAGATCTGTCAATGCTGCCGGCCACCGAATCCTGTATGATCTGACTCATAACCGACGAAATAACCGCCTGGCCGTCTCCATTTATATAGGAGGAGAAATCCTCCAGCAGGTCCTCATAGGTGGACAGGGAATTGGCCTCCGTATAGGACTGATATCCTGAGAGCAGGCTCTGGGCTATCTGAGTCAGATCCAGGGAAGAAGGATCTATAAGGGAGCTTAAGTCCAGACTGCCCAGCAGAGAGCTCAGATCTATGTTTGACATATCCACATTTGACATATCTATGCCTGACAGATTCATACCGGACAGGTCCACAGAACCCAGATCCAGGCTGTCCAGATCAAAGGATCCGAACATATCCTCCAGATCCATATCACCGAAAATATCCTTTAAGGTATCCTCATCCAGATCAAAGAGAGATGTCAGATCAAAATTCGCCTCGTCGCCGAAAGGCTCGCCGGTAAATACATTTGTCTTCGGGTTCGCCAGCTGATCCTTTACTATATCGCTGGTGGCCGCCACCTGGGCTATATGCTCTATGAGAGATGGAGGATAATTGATACCCTCAGACAGAGCCGAGGCTGAGGCATCCTCCTTTGGCTGGACTATGCCGACAATGTGGATGTCCTCACCGTTTTTCACCAGGGATTTCATGAAGGATTCGTTGTCGGTCTTATCCGTCCAGACGCCGTACTCATCATCGTACTCATAGCAGTCGGAGGCATTTATCAGCTTGAAGCTGACATTTAAAATGTCATCATAATCGTACTTGTCCAGATATTCCTCGGGCTCCACGTCCTCGCCGTTGGCCGCCTCGTCCACCATATCGACATATTCCTCATAATCCGCCAGGCCCAGAGTGTACATCATGTAGTCGCCGATGCCGCCGTTGGAAGTCAGCACCAGCACGCACTCATTGTAATTCTCCGGCCAGTGCCCGGCCTTTAAGTCATAATCATTTATATACAGCTCCTCGTTTTCAGGCATCTCATAGAAGGAGCTGATGGACATATAGGAGGACATCATCCCCATAAGGGTGGAGCTCAGGCCAAAGCCGCTGGTCAGCGTGGACTCCGGGTTGACCTGATAGACATTGTCATCCTGCTCCAGATAAATCTGGGGCTCAGTGTCATAGATATATTCTATTGCCTTGGTATAATCATAAATATCGCTCTCGCCGCTCTCAATATAGCTCTTAAATGACTCCAGATCGTTGGAATCCAGAGATGAAAACATGCTGGTGATCATCTCCATGACGGAAATGACATTGGCAGAGTCATCATCCTCCTCTTCGTCAGAATTTCTCATCCCGATGACGGTGGTCATCATGGAAGTCATATCAAAGCCGGAGCTGGAGATCTGTATGGGGTAGTCAGACATGGTAGACTCCTCCAGATCGTCAATATAGTCATTGACACCGGAGGAAACCGAGAGCACCAGAGCTATTCCGATGATACCGATGGATCCGGCAAAGGCGGTCAGGAAAGTCCGTCCCCTCTTGGTAAGAAGGTTGTTTATTGAAAGCCCCATGGAAGTGCCGAAGGACATGGATGAATGGCCCATGTTCTCATGGCGGGCCGGCTCCAGCGCCGTCTCATCCACTATGAAAGGATCGGAATCTCCTGTGATATGTCCGTCCTGGAGGCGCACTATACGGGTGGCGTACTGCTGGGCCAGCTCCGGGTTGTGGGTCACCATGATGACCATACGGTCCTTCGCCACCTCTTTTAAGAGGTCCATGACCTGGACGCTGGTGGAAGTATCCAGAGCCCCCGTGGGCTCATCGGCCAGGAGGATGTCGGGATTATTTATCAGGGCCCTGGCTATAGCCACGCGCTGCATCTGGCCTCCGGACATCTGGTTGGGCCTCTTGTGAAGCTGGTCTCCCAGTCCCACCTGCTCCAGGGCTGCTTTCGCCCTCTCCCTCCGTTCTGATTTGGAGACTCCGGAGATAGTCAGGGCCAGCTCCACGTTGGCCAGCACAGTCTGGTGCGGTATCAGGTTGTAGCTCTGGAAGACGAAGCCTATGGTGTGGTTCCTGTAGGAATCCCAGTCCCGGTCGGAATATTTCTTCGTGGAAATCCCATTTATGATCAGATCCCCGGTATCGTAGCGATCCAGCCCTCCGATGATATTGAGGAGGGTAGTCTTGCCCGAACCTGAGGGACCCAGAATGGCCACGAACTCATTGTCCCGGAAATTAAGGGACACATCATCCAGGGCCTGCTGGGTCAGATCTCCTGTCACGTATTTTTTGGAAATATTTTTAAGCTGAAGCATCCGATTCTCCTTCCGTGCTGACAATAAATAATCTGCCCATTCTCATGTGGACACAACATGAGCTCTGACTTGAATCATTATAACACTATTTTAAAGGCTTGTATCATCCGACACAATGTTGTATTATCTAAAAAGATTATAAAGAATCACACTGTCCTTATCAACCATCAATTTTATTTTCCCTGTTGGACGGTAAACGTAAAAACTGTGTGCACTGAAATAATGAGGAGGACACCCCATGAAAAAACAACCTGAGATCACAGCCCGCACCAGGCAGAAGCTTATTGACGCTTTCTGGGAACTGTTCGGAGAAAAAGGCCTGAATCAGATCACAGTGGCAGGCATCACCGCAAAGGCCGGGTACAACCGCAGTACTTTTTATGAGTATTTTGAGGACATTTCCGACCTGCTCTCATCCGAGGAGGACAGACTGATGGATGAGATGAAAGATAATTTTTCCACAGTCGACATGACAGATCTGCAAAAAGATATATTGTCAGGAAACAGTTCTTTCGCGGCTATGTTCAATATTTTTAATGAGCAGATATATCTTCTGCTCGGTCCCAACGGCGACCCTTCTTTTATGGACCGGGTAAAGCAGGAGCTCATGCCGCTGCTGACAGACTCTTTCGGCCCGCTCACGGAAAATCCTTACATTGATTACATCATAGTCTACGCTCATTCCGCCATCATCGGTCTCCTCCAGTACTGGCACGACCAGGGCAAAAATATTTCTGTTGAAGAAATCCGCCGGCTGGGCCACAACCTGTATCTTATACCCCTCTCCGCGCCGACGAGACTCTTTAGCAGCTCGTATGACGTCTTCATCTTGAAAAAAAAAAGGGGGGGGG
>JAJPYU010000210.1 GCA_021204765.1 Clostridiales bacterium | reverse complement strand
GCATGGAGAGCGAGGCGGACACCATTGACAAGATTATCGCTGAGACCTTAAGCGACGTATCCTCTGAGCGGCCCAGCCGTGTCATCGATTCCGACGGCGGTGCTGACAGCATGGAAAAGAGAAAAAGGGAGGGATATTTCTAATGGATGCATTGTTAAAGTTCATCACCTGCGGCAGTGTGGACGATGGGAAATCCACCCTGATAGGACATATGTTATATAATGCGAAGCTCCTCTTTACGGATCAGGAGCGGGCACTGGAGCTGGAAAGCAAAGTGGGCTCCAGGGCCGGAGAGATCGATTACAGCCTTCTGCTGGACGGCCTCATGGCAGAGCGAGAGCAGGGCATCACCATAGACGTGGCTTACAGGTATTTCACCACGGAGAACCGATCCTTTATTGTGGCTGACACTCCCGGCCACGAGGAGTATACCAGGAATATGGCCGTGGGCGCCTCCTTTGCGGATCTGGCAGTGATATTGGTGGATGCCAGCCAGGGCGTGCTGACTCAGACCCGGCGCCACACCCGCATCTGCTCCCTCATGGGAATAAAGCACTTTGTCTTCGCCATCAATAAGATGGATCTGATAAATTATGAGAAGGCGAAGTTTGACAGGATAGTGAAAAATATCCGAGTGCTCCTGGCCGAGTTCGATTACCGCAGCGCCGTGATGATTCCGGTGTCGGCTACCGAGGGGGACAATATCACAGACAAGTCCGACCGCATGCCCTGGTTCGACGGCCCCACGCTTCTTCACTATCTGGAAAATGTGGATGTGAAGGAGAATCCCACTGAGACAGGCTTTACCATGCCGGTTCAGAGGGTCTGCAGGCCGGATCACACTTTTCGTGGTTTTCAGGGCCAGATAGAGAGCGGCAGCGTCTCCGTTGGGGACGAGATCACCGTGCTTCCCAGCCGTGAGACGGCGAAGGTGAAGTCCATTCACCGGGGTTTCGATGAGGTGGAGACTGCCACCGAGGGACAGGCTGTGAATATCCAGCTGGAGACCGAGATCGACGTATCCAGGGGCTGTGTTCTCATAAAGGATACAGAAGAGTATGTCAGCCACATGTTTGAGGCTACCCTGCTCTGGATGGACGATGACAAGCTGGTGGAAGGGAAGAATTACCTGCTGCGCATAGGTACCCAGAAGGTCCCTGCCACTGTAATGAGTATCAAGTACAAGATAGACGTGAATTCCGGCGAGGAGCTTCACGCCGACGCCATCTATAAAAACGAGATCGCCCGCTGCGACATCTCCGTGGCGACGAAGGTGGTCTTTGACAAGTTCGAGAAAAATAACGGCCTGGGATCCCTCATCCTCATCGACCGGGTCTCCCATATGACCTCCGCCTGCGGTGTAGTGGAGCACCCTCTTAACAGGGGCGATAACCTGACCTGGCAGGATACGGATATCACCAGGGAGTTTCGCGAGCATCAGATGGGACAGACTGCAAGGACCATCTGGTTTACCGGCCTTTCCGGAGCCGGCAAGTCCGCCATGGCCAATGGAATAGAGAAGCGCCTGGCCTCTGAAGGAAAGCATACCATGCTCCTCGACGGGGATAATATCCGCATGGGTTTAAATAAAAACCTGGGCTTTAAGGAGCAGGATCGTATAGAGAATATCCGCCGCATCGCAGAGGTGGCGAAGCTGATGAACGACGCCGGGCTCATAGTACTGACGGCATTTATCTCTCCTTTCATCCATGATCGGGAGAGAGCCAGGGAGATCATCGGGGATTCTTTCATCGAGGTGTATGTGAGCACGCCCATAGAGGAGTGCGAGCGCCGGGACGTGAAGGGCCTGTATAAGAAAGCCAGGGCCGGAGAGCTGGATAATTTCACCGGCATCACCAGCCCCTACGAGCCGCCCCTGCATCCGGAGATCACCATCGACACCAGTGAGGGTACTTTGGACGAGTGCATCGACAGGCTCATGGAGCAGCTGGAGGGGCTGTTGTAAGGCATCGGCAACGAGGCGGTGTTATTGAAGATATTCATTGCCGGGTGAGCCGGGCAGGATGGAGTAATTATGGGAAGATATTTCGGCACTGACGGCTTCAGAGGCGAGGCCAATGTGACTTTGAACGTGGAACATGCATATAAGACCGGGCGTTTCCTGGGATGGTATTATGGCCGATTACATGGCAGGAAAGCCAGAATAGTCATAGGAAAGGATACCCGCAGATCCGGATATATGTTTGAGTATGCTCTTGCGGCAGGGCTTACGGCTTCGGGAGCCGACGCCTGTCTGCTACACGTGACTACAACACCATCCGTCTCCTATGTGGTGCGCACGGATGATTTCGACTGCGGCATAATGATATCTGCCAGCCACAATCCCTATTATGATAACGGAGTTAAGCTCATCAATGAAAACGGCGAGAAAATGGAGGAATCCGTAATTGCCCTGGTGGAGGATTATATTGACGGCCATGTCACTGCCTTCGGTGAGGAGTTTGACGAGATACCATTTGCTCTGCGGGATGGGATAGGGCGGACTGTCGATTACGCAGCCGGGAGGAACCGCTATGTGGGATATCTGATTTCCATGGCGATATTTTCCTTTAAGGGCAAGAGGGTCGGCCTGGACTGTGCCAACGGCAGTGCCTGGATGATAGCAAAAAACGTCTTCGATGCCCTGGGCGCTAAGACCTATGTGATAAACGCTGAGCCCGATGGGACGAATATAAATATGAATGCCGGCTCCACTCATATAGAGGTACTGCAGGAATTTGTGAAGGAAAACGGGCTGGACGCGGGCTTCGCTTATGACGGGGACGCTGATCGGTGCATTGCCGTGGATGAGAACGGTGATGTGGTAAACGGAGACCTGATCCTCTACATTTACGGCAGGTATTTAAAAGAGAGAGGCAAGCTTATCGGCAATAAGGTGGTCACTACGGTGATGTCGAATTTCGGCCTGTATAAGGCTTTCGATGAGATCGGCATAGAGTATGAGAAGACCGCCGTGGGCGACAAATATGTTTATGAGAATATGCACCGTAACGGTTATCGCATCGGCGGGGAGCAGTCGGGACATATCATTTTCAGCAAATATGCGAATACCGGGGACGGTATACTTACTTCTATTAAGCTGATGGAGGTAATGCTGGCGAAAAAGCTGCCCTTATCCAGGCTGGCGGCACCGGTGAGGATTTATCCGCAGGTCCTCACCAATGTAAGGGTAAAGGACAAGGCTGCGGCACAGAATGACGCAGATGTCCAGGCTGCGGTGCAGCAGGTGGCAGAGGCTCTCGGTGATACCGGGCGCATATTGGTCCGGGAGAGCGGTACAGAGCCGGTGATAAGGGTCATGGTGGAGGCAGAGAGCGAGGCGCTCTGCAGAAAGTATGTTGATAAGGTAGTGAGTGTCATTAAGAGCAAAGGACATTCAACAGAGTAGGAGTCGGTGTGCCGACTCCGCTTATAGTGCAGATCCGTGCAGCGCACAGACTGCAAATTATCTCTGCGGGTCCTGTATATAAATTAAGAAGGGTGGTGAGACGTATGGTTGTTGAATTTGATCAGTTTAAGACAAGATTAAACGCATATCGTCACCCGCTGCAGGAAGTAAGGGATTCACTTTAACCTTGCAATGAAAGAGCAGCGGATAGAGGAGCTGGAGCGGGAAATGGAGGCCCCGGATTTCTGGGACGACCCCCAGCGCTCACAGCAGATGATGAAGGATCTGGCCAGCATGAAGCAGGACGTATCGGTCTACGAGCAGCTGGCAGCCTCCATGGATGACATGGAGACCCTGATAGAAATGGGCATGGAGGAGGACGACGAGTCCCTGGTGCCCGAGATCGCCCAGATGCTGGACGATTTCGATGTGACTCTGGAGAAGATAAGGATGAAGACCCTTCTATCCGGGGAGTTCGACTCCGAAGATGCCATGGTGACTCTCCAGGCGGGAGCCGGAGGCACCGAGGCCTGCGACTGGGTCAGCATGCTCTACCGCATGTACACCCGCTGGGCAGAGTCCAAAGGGTACAGGGTGGAGACCGTGGATTATCTGGAGGGCACTGAGGCAGGGATAAAGTCCGTGACTTTCCAGGTCAGCGGCGAGAATGCTTTCGGCTACTTAAAGGCCGAGAAAGGTGTCCACAGGCTGGTCCGCATTTCTCCCTTTAACGCGGCGGGGAAGCGGCAGACCTCCTTTGCCTCCTGTCTGGTGATGCCCGAGATAGACAGGGATCTGGATGTGGAGATAAATGACGATGATCTGAGGGTGGATACCTACCGTTCCAGCGGAGCCGGGGGCCAGCATATCAATAAGACTTCCTCGGCGGTGAGGATCACCCATATTCCCACGGGGATAGTGGTCCAGTGCCAGAACGAACGGTCACAGCATATGAATAAGGCCAAGGCCATGCAGATGCTCAAGTCCAAGCTTTATATGCTTAAGATAGAGCAGGACAGGGAGCGGCAGGCTGAGATCATGGGAGAGCTGACGGAGATCGGCTGGGGAAACCAGATCCGATCCTACGTCATGCAGCCCTATAAGATGGTAAAGGATCTGCGCACCGGCTATGAGACCGGGAATGTGGACGCAGTGATGGACGGAGACCTGGATCCCTTCATAGAGGCGTACCTGAAATGGAGCGCATTAAAGGATAAGGGAGGAGAGGAGCAGTCATGATAAAGATAGCAGTGTTGGGATACGGCACCATAGGATCCGGTGTCGTGGAGGTACTGGAGAAAAACAGGGGAATTATCACCAGGAGAGCCGGTGAGGAGATTTCGGTAAAATACATCCTGGATCTGCGGGAATTCCCCGGGGATCCTTATGAGGACCGCATAGTCCACGACTATGAGATCATCCGCTCCGACCCGGAAATAATGATAGTGGTGGAGGCCATGGGAGGCGAGGAACCGGCCCATACTTTCGCAAGGAACGCCATTCTGGCGGGGAAACACTTTGCCACATCCAACAAGGCTCTTATCGCCAAATACGGTCCGGAGCTCATCGCCCTGGCCCAGGAGAGGAGCTTAAACTGCCTCTTTGAGGCCAGCGTCGGCGGCGGGATCCCTATCATACGGCCCTTAAACAGCTGCCTTACCGCCGATGTCATAGAGGAGATCTCCGGCATCTTAAACGGTACCACCAACTATATGATGACGGAGATGACCGAGGAGGGTTCGGAATTCGTTGAAGTCTTAAAGGATGCCCAGGCGAAAGGCTTCGCCGAGGCTGATCCTACGGCGGATATAGAGGGCTATGACGCCTGCCGGAAGATAGCCATACTCACTTCCCTCATCTGCGGGAAAACCGTGGACTACGAGGATATTCCCACGGAGGGCATATCAAATATCACAGCCACGGATATAAAATACGCCACGGCCCTGGGGAGGAAGATAAAGCTTATCGCCTCCAGCTTCAAAGTCGGGGATAAATACTGTGCCCTGGTAGCACCTTTCCTGTTGGCTCCCAGCAGTCCGCTTCATGGAGTGGATGGGGTGTTTAATGCTATTTTCGTGAAAGGAAATATGCTGGGTGACGCCATGTTCTACGGCAGCGGAGCCGGAAAGCTTCCCACAGCCAGCGCTGTAGTGGCGGATGTGGTGGATATAGTCCGGCATAAGAATGTGAGCATCACTCTCCAGTGGACAGCCGAGAAGATGGAGTTGGCGGACTGCAGGTGCTTAAAGTACCAGTATTTTGTGCGGACAGCGGATTCGGCAAAGACTGTGGAGGAAGCCTTCGGCCCGGTGACCTTCGTGTCCTCCGAGGGAGAGACGGCATTTATCACGCCTGTGATGGACGGGTACGAATTTGAGGCCAGATCTGCGGGACTGCCGGGGATCATAAAATCAATACGTATGAGATAAATGATCAGGGAGCTGCCTCAAATTGTACAGTCAGTGAGGAACTCCATTTACGCTGTGGATAGCTATAGAGAGAGGTGTTGGTATGTATAATCCCAACGAAAACAGATTCGGAGATCCGGAGGATCAATTCGAGAGACCGCCTGTGAGGAATATGTCGACTATGGCGGCGGCGGGGCTGGCCTGCGGGATCATAGGGCTGGTGCTGTGCGAGACGGGATGGTTCGGCATCATGTTCGGGGCGCTGGGGATATTGTTCGGCTTTCTCTCGAAGGGAGCTGCGGATAAGCCCTGCAAGCAGGCCAGGTACGGGATGATCATCGGGCTGGTTGCCCTGCTTATAGGTATTGTCATGATCATTGTATCTTTCCGCACAGTCATAGTAAATTACGGCAGCATCCAGAATTATTACAATATGTTCCTGCAGCAGTTTTATGGGACGGGCAGCAGTTCAGGAAATCTTTTATAAGGGAGAAATATGAGCAGAAAACAGATAAAGAACATTGCAAGGCATAATCTTCTGGGACATTACCGCTGCGCCATCGGGGCGTTGATACTGGTCGGAATAGCCAGCATCATCGCCAGCTATTTTGCCTCGCTTATGACCGCAGGCAGAGTGGGATCCCTGCTTGTGGGGATCGTCGGATATATACTTTTCCTGATAGTCGGTATATTGACGCAGGTGGGATATGAGTACGTCCAGCTGCGGCTGGCCAGGGGACAGCAGGCCATCGCAAGGGATGTGTTCCTTGTTTTCAGGAATCATCCGGGCAGGTTCATAGGATACGAGATACTGGTGATCGTCGTGTGCCTTATATGTATCGCTCCGGGGATCATTGTTATGGTTTTAGCCTCGATCAGGCCTGTGCTGGTCGGACGGGCGAATATCCCGGCCTTTATAGGTGTTGCGCTGCTTATTGTCGGCGTGATCATCTGGATAGTCATATATCTGTCCTGGTCCATGGCGGTATACTGCCTGCTGGATCAGGAGAATCTGAAAGTAATGGACGGCATAAGGAACAGCCGAGTCCTGATGCGGGGGAACAGGGGGAGGCTCTTTGTTCTGGAGTTGTCTTTTATAGGGTGGGTGCTCTTTTCCGTGCTGACCTTCTTTATCGGGATGCTCTGGATCATTCCTTACATAAAGCAGAGCCTGGCCTGCTTCTACATCTCACTCCTGCCTGCCTCTCAGCAGACCTACGGCAGCGCAGGATCTCAGGGCTATGGAAGTGCAGGACCCCGGCAGGATAACGGCCAGCCTTACCAGACTTATGAAAATGAGGGATCGCTATGACAGTTGAGACTTTGTCCCCTGAGGAGACCTATATTCTGGGAGAACGGCTGGGAAAGGCAGCCTCGCCGGGGGATATATTTTCCCTGGTGGGGGATCTGGGGGTCGGAAAGACCGTGTTTACCCAGGGCTTTGCCCATGGGCTTGGTATAGAGGGGCCGGTTAACAGCCCCACTTTTACTATTCTGCAGATATACGAGGATGGGCGGCTGCCGCTGTATCATTTCGATGTATACCGTATCGAGGATCCCGATGAGATGGAGGAGATAGGGTACGAGGAGTTTTTCTTCGGGGAAGGCGTGTGCATCGTGGAGTGGGCGGACCGGATCCGCGAGCTGCTCCCGGGTAATTGCCGGGAAGTAAAAATAGAGAAGAATTTAGACAAGGGTTTTGAGTATAGAAGGATAACAATTAGTAATGAAGATTTTGGCTATAGAGAGTTCGGGTCTGGTCGCCAGTGTTGCGGTCATAGAGGATGACAATCTGCTGGGGGAGTATACCGTGAATTACAAGAAGACCCACTCCCAGACGCTGCTGCCTATGCTGGATGAGGTGGCGAAGATGATCGAGCTGGACCTAACGACGGTGGATGCTATTGCGGTATCGGCGGGACCCGGGTCGTATACGGGCCTGCGGATCGGGTCGGCCACGGCCAAGGGACTGGGGATGGCACTGGACACTCCTCTGGTGCATGTGCCCACGGTGGACGCCCTGGCCATGAACCTCTGGGGTTGTGCCGATCTGGTCTGCCCAATCATGGATGCCAGGAGAAATCAGACCTACACCGGGATATACCGCTTCGCAGACGGTGGGATGGAGATAATAAGGCAACAGTGCGCCGTGGGCATAGATGAGATCATCGGACAGATAAATGATATCGGCCGGCCGGTGGTCTTTTTGGGAGACGGCGTGCCGGTCTTTTCCGGGTATATCAGGGAACATTGCGCTGTGTCCTACCGCTTCGCCCCGACCCATATGAATAAACAGCGTGCCGGAGCCGTGGCGTATCTGGGACTTTTGTATGCGAGAGAGGGAAAAACGGAGACGGCGGCAGAGCATCACCCCGACTATCTGCGCATGTCCCAGGCCGAGAGAGAGCGCAAAGAACGCCTCGCCCGGGAAGCAGCCGAGAAAGCTGATAAATAAGGAAATTGGAGACAACTATGTTATAATAACGTAGTCTTGAATATAACGTGAGACTGACATGAATACTACCTATATAATAAGGAACATGACGGAGGCCGATATCCCCCAGGCGGCCGCCTTGGAAGCGGAGACCTTCTCCGAGCCCTGGACCGAGAGAGGTTTCGCTGACGCCATCAGACAGAAGACCAACATCTTCCTGGTAGCAGAAGAAGACGGTGATATCGTAGGATATTGTGGCCTGTATACCTTTGCTGACGAGGCGGACATTTCCAATATTGCCGTAGCGGCAAAGTGCAGGCGCAGGGGAATAGCCAACCAGTTAATAACCAAAATCAAGGAATTGGCCTATTCCCAGGGAGTACGACAAATCTTTCTCGAAGTTCGGCAGTCCAATACCCCCGCTCAGAGCCTCTACATAAAGCATGGTTTCGACTCCTGCGGCATCCGCCACGATTTTTATCGCATGCCGACGGAGGACGCCCTGATGATGCTCTGCAAGCTATAAGCCGCCACGTATGTAAATATAAAGAAAAAAGTAACGGTTTGCCAAAGAATTTGGCGGTGCCCGAGCTAGGTAAACTTGTTTTCACAAATCATTTGAGCGATAAGCGACGAGGATGTGACTTTGTACAGAGGCTTTGACTGCTTGCAGGCAATAGGCTCTGCACATAGTCGCATTTGAGTGCAACGGACACCGAAAAATGCGAAGCATTTTGAGGGGGCTCGTCGCTTTTCGCAGAGCACCCCATGTAAAGAAAGGATTTCATCATGCTTGATGTAGCACTTTTGGGCACCGGCGGCATGATGCCGCTCCCATACAGGCGCCTCACCTCCCTCATGACCAGATATAACGGCAGCAGCCTTCTCATAGACTGCGGCGAGGGCACCCAGGTCGCCATCCGCGACCAGGGCTGGAGCTTTCACTCCATCGACGCTATCTGCTTCACCCATTTCCATGCAGATCACATCAGCGGCCTGCCGGGCATACTCCTCACCATAGGAAATGCCGAGCGGACTAATCCCCTGCTCCTTATCGGACCAAGGGGCCTGGAGCGGGTGGTATCTTCCCTGCGTATCATAGCCCCGGAACTGCCCTTCCCCATAGAATTCCATGAGCTGGCCAGCCCCGAGGATATAATAGAGCTAAACGGTTATCGCATCACCGCATTCCGCGTTCACCACAATGTCCCCTGCTACGGCTATTCACTGGAGATAGACCGGGCGGGACGCTTTGACGCTGAGAGGGCAAAGGAGGCCGACATCCCCTTGCGCTTCTGGAGCCGCCTGCAAAAGGGTGAGATCATAGAGGATGGCGGGAGGCTGCTGACTCCGGATATGGTCCTGGGTCCGCCCAGGCGGGGAATCAAAGTCACCTACACCACTGACACCCGCCCCTGCCAGACCATAGCGGATCACGCGAAAGGCTCAGACATCTTCATCTGCGAGGGCATGTATGCCGAGAAGGACAAGTCGGAGAAGGCGAAGCAGTATAAGCACATGACCTTCTACGAGGCGGCCCGGCTGGCGGCGGCAGCGGATCCTGATGAGCTGTGGCTGACCCATTTCAGTCCCTCACTGGTGGGCGCAGAGCGGTATATGAAAGATGTGAAAAAGATTTTTCCGAGAGCATCCCTGGGCAAAGACGGACGGACAGTTGAATTAGACTTTATAGATGAAGATGAGGATGCCTGATGAAGCGGAATTATTTACAGAATACAGAGTTGTTTTTCGTGCTCATACCACGTAATCTGTTGG
>JAJPYU010000243.1:209-10110 GCA_021204765.1 Clostridiales bacterium | reverse complement strand
AATTGAGCCAAAGCAGCACCCGCCTCGCCAAAGGCGACTTTAAATGCGGGTGCTGTGGCTGCATTCTTGAATGCAGCCGAGGAAAGTCCGGGCTTCACAGGGCAGGATGCCGGCTAACGACCGGCGGAGGCGACTCCAGGGAAAGTGCAACAGAAATATACCGCAGGGATATCCCTGTAAGGGTGAAATGGCAGTGTAAGAGACTACCGCCCGGACGGCAACGCCCGGGGCACATGTAAACCCCATCCGAAGCAAGACCAAGCAGAGGCGATGAGGTGGCCCGCTAAGCTTCAGGTAGGTTGCTTGAGGCAGTCGGCGACGACTGACCCAGATAGATGATCATCCACGACATAACCCGGCTTACAGTCCTGCTCGCAGTTTTTTAAATAGTTAATATCTACATGACATCTTCGGGAGATTTGTTCCAGAATTCACTTAACAGGCGAGGGAGTGTGTCGAGATTTACGCTGTGGTAGTCGTCCCACTCCCGGGGGAACAGCGATTTATAGTCTCTCCTAAGGAAGCGCTCGTCCAGCAGCCCTATTACGCCTACATCTGTCGCTGTGCGGATGACCCGTCCGGCGGCCTGGAGGACTTTGTTCATGCCGGGATACTGGTAGGCATAGGAAAATCCCTCACCACCGCGGCTGCGGGAGTCAGGGAGTGCAGGTGTGCCTGCATTTTCCTCACTAAGTTTATCATTGTAATAGGCTTTTAAAATCTCCCGCTGGGAACAGATCTGGGGCAGGCCGGTGCCCACCACCAGGACTCCGATGAGCTTATCCTCCGTCAGGTCTATGCCCTCTGAGAAGATGCCGCCCAGGACACAGAAAGCTACCAGGGAATTGTCCCGGGACTCGGAAAAGTGGGAGAGGAATTCCTCCCGTCCGGCCTCGTGCATGTTGGAACTCTGCATAATACACTTCATATTACCTGCTGCTTTTTTAACTTCCTTATCTATTACATCATTACCAACCGATGCCTCTATTTTCCCGTCATTTTCATTTGCAGCAGTTTCTTCATACGCCTGGTCAGCAAAATTATTTTCAGTATCATTAATATCGGGGGAGACATGATCAGGATCCATCATATTCATCTCTGCAAATACATCATACACCTCCTGCATGAATTTATATGAGGGAAAGAACACGATATAGTTTCCCTGCTTCGCCCCGGCGGTCACCCTGATATATTCCGCTATTTTCTGATATTCGCTGAGATTTCTCCGGGTATAAAGGCTGCTGACATCTCTCGCCACGAAGAGGAGACGGTTCTTTTTGGGGAAAATGGAGTCGGCGTAGACGGCGTAATTATCCGTGCCGGTGGAGAGGAGGCTCTTGTAATATTTTATGGGAAGCAGGGTTGCCGAGAAAAAGACAGCGCTGCGGCTCCTGTCAAGACATTCCTGGAGATTCTTCGCAGGATTTACACAGTAGAGATGGATGAGAAACTGCTCATCCCCGTCGAAGTCGGTGTAGGCCACATAATTCTCATCCATGAGGTCGTGCATGTTAATGAAATGCCGGAGCTCGAAGTAGAACTCCGTGACATCCTTCCTCTCCGGATACTCGGGACGGTGCCGCATGAAGTCGTCCATGAGAGCCATGAGCTGCATCAGCGCCACGGCAAAATTCCCAATGCTCATTATCACCGAATAGTGCTCGCATTCCCGCTTCCACTCCAGCATAATACGGTTGCAGCGATTCATAGCTTTCATTATCTTCTGATCATATTTCTTGAAAATCTTCTTGAATTTCAGGAAATCTTCCTTCGCCAGGGTAGCGGAGTACATCTCCCGGCCCCGCTCCACCAGATTGTGGGCCTCATCGATGAGGAAAAGATAATCTCCCTTCTCCCCCTCGGCAAAGAAACGGCGGAGGCAGACATTTGGATCGAAGACATAATTGTAATCGCAGATAATGACATCGGACCAGAGGGAGAGATCCAGGGCCATCTCAAATGGGCAGACCTGATGCTTTTTGGCCGCCGCCAGCAGAGTTTCCCGGCTGTAGTCATGCTCGGTGGCCATAAGCTCATATACCGCGTCATTTACCCGGTCATAGTGACCTTTCGCATAGGGACAGGACTCCGGATTGCAGTCCGTCTCATCTGCGGGGCAGATCTTCTCCCTGGCGGTGATGGTGAGGACTTTGGCTTCCAGACCGTCAGCCTTTAAAATGTCGAAGGCCTCCTTTGCCACAGTCCTGGTGATGGTCTTGGCAGTCAGATAAAATATCCGCTCCGCCAGCCCTTCCCCCATGGCCTTCACCGCCGGGAAGACGGTGGCTATGGTCTTGCCGGTGCCGGTGGGCGCCTGGAGGAATAAGATTTTTTTTCGGGAAAATGTGCGATAGACATCGGCCACCAGCTTTCGCTGGCCTGCGCGATACTCGAAGGGAAATTCCAGGGCTTTGATGGAATCCCGGCGGGCCAGCCGCCACTCATACTGCCAGTCGGTCCACTTGCGGTAGGCTTCAATGAGGTCGTCAAACCAGCCCTGGAGGATGTGAAAGCTGTATATCTCCCGGAAACGCCTGAGATTCTCGCTGTCCAGGTCGCAGTAGGTGATCTGCACGCCAATCTTATCGAGGCCGCCCAGTGCCGCGAAAATGTAGGCGTAGCATTTCGCCTGGGCCAGATGGACCACTTTCGGCTCCTCGAAGCGGGTGACGTCGGTGTACATGCCCTTTATCTCATCTATAAATACCACTGTTTCAGATTCTGCTGCTGCCGAAGCCAATCCGGTAGTTTCTGCCGTTAAGAGCTCTTTCCCGGTATCTTCTGTATTTTCAACTTTTTCTGAGAATATACCATCTGCCCGTCCCTCGACGCTTAAGAGATAATGCCCCATGATCACTTCATATTTCAAGGGTACCTCGGAGCGGTATCCGCTTCCCATGTTCTTCTGGATTTTCCTGTGAATGCGGGAGCCCGCCAGCATGGCCTCCGCCTGGGCACCGCCTCCCACCCGGTTGTCGATATCCCCGGAACGAAAAATAAACTCCACCAGATTCCTGACGGAGATGCGGAGAGTCTCGGGCTCCACCACCTCCACGGCCGGGGGAGTTTTATTCACATTATTTTCAATAGTATTTTTATTGTCGGCACTCATAGCTCACGCCCTGGTAATGTTACTTTTCACACGGTAGCCTCCACCCTTATTCGCACTCTCGCACGTTACCGTGCTTTCCCGCTCCTTACGGAGCTAAGACTGCTCATATGGGTGGAGGTTACCTTTTTCACTGGTAGTCAGTGTATTTATATGTCTGCTTTCAAGCGAGCTTGAAGCATCCATCTAATTGCACTGACTACCGTGTGAAAAGTAACCTAGTAATAATACATCCCGCCGCCGCAGCATCTGCAGCACATGGGGCAGATGCAGCAAAGTAAGAGGAAGAGCCAGTAAGGGCTGGCGCAGGGTCGCTCGTAGGATGAGCCCATATTGGTATACCAGGTGCCGCCGTACTCCAGATTCTGAAGGAACTGGCGATATTCCATATTACTGGGCTCCATCTCCACTGCCCGCTTTGCGAACTCCATGGCCTGGACATTATTTCCGACGCCCTGATTTGCCGCCGCACAAAAATAATACCATCGCGCTGAGCGCTGATTTAACGGAATATTGTTCAACACGTTGAGTGCTTCCGCAAAATGTCTGCTGTTGATATAATTGGCTGCGGCTCTCATCTCCGGGGATTCGCTGGCGGAATAACCCTGTCCGCCGTAGCCGCCGTAACCGTCTCTGCTGTAGCCGCCGTATCCGCTGCCGCCATAGCCGCTCTGCCCGTATCCATTGCCGCCGTAACCACTCTGCCCATAGCCGCTGCTTCCGTTCTGATATCCTCCGGAGTAGCCCTGCTGCTTCTCCTTCATGATCTGGTTGTAGGCCTGCTGGACTTCCTTGAAGCGCTCTTCAGCTATCTCGGGATGGGCACTGTTCACATTGGAATCAGGATGGTACTTTCGGCTCAGAGTACGGTATGCTTTTTTTATCTCCTCGTCTGTGGCGCCGTGTGAGACGCCCAGCACCTCGTATGGATCTCTCACTTGTGATCCCTCCGCTTTTTCTTCTTCTGCTGCAGATATTCATATTTGGACCAGACCCCCGAGTAGAGGATGTTCCTGATGATATCCGCATGGAGCAGTATGGGCAGACGTTCGAAAGACTTGGCGCATTCGGACATCATGCTGGTAAGTATCAG
Source organism: Clostridiales bacterium (assembly GCA_021204765.1). GTDB lineage: Bacteria > Bacillota > Clostridia > Lachnospirales > Lachnospiraceae > Eubacterium_I. The sequence continues at coordinate 5,908 of JAJPYU010000243.1, read as the reverse complement.
CTTACTCCAGGTCTCGAACTCATCGGGATTCTCCTTAGCCATCTTCTCAAAAGGATTGTACTCGCCCCGGCGCTCATCTTTCGTCAGGTCCTCGTAGGCGTCCATGAGGTAAATAAATTTCCCCATGTAAAATCCCAGACAGTGAAGCTCCTCAGCCCAGATGTCGTCTTTCCAGGCAAATATTTCCCCAAGCATCTCACCGGTAAGCCCTGAAATGGCGTCAATATTTTCCTCGCGCTTGCCCTCCAGCATATCAAGACGGCTTACATAATGCTCCAAAGCCCTGGCCTGACGGGGGTATTTTACGGTCAGCCGCGCGAAATCTTTCCTTAGCATAACAGAGAGAACGTGTTTTGGCAAATTTTTATCATCTTTCCAGTCATCCACCAGATTGTAATAGGAAAGAAGGATGTTCATATCGGAGGCGTAGCGGGTGGCATCATTGATCCAGGCTCTTTTCTTCCCCGGATGGACAGCACAGGGCAGCGTGACCTCCTCATTGTGCAGTTCGTAGAGGCCGGTGAGAAGTATGACCAGAAATGTCATATCATAATTTAAGAGGAGCTGGGCTTTCCTGCCGTTGCTCTTTTTAAGGACATGGCAAAGCCCGCAGTAGTAGGACTGATACTCCTGCCTATTTTCCTCAGATAAACTTTTGTGGTTAACTGTTATGTAACCAAACATGGGATATATTATGGCCGCTGCCCGACGGTGCCCTGTGTAAAAAATATTTACTGCAGGCTTGCCTGCATGGAAGCGTCGAGCAGTACCTAACTCCTCCGTATAAAATTAGTCCTGCATTTCGGGCAGGTAATCTCGATCTTCCCTTTCCCTTTAGGCACACGGACCTTTTGCCCGCAGTTAGGGCAGTCAAAAAACCGATAATATTTCATATCCTCCCTGTGGGCCCGTCTCTTGGCGGCCTCAGCCTTGCGGTCATAGGACTGATATCCGCCTCCGCCATAGCTGTATCCGCCTCCGCCCCTCCTGAAGCGGCTGGTGATATTTAAGAACTTGTCATTCTCAGCTTCGCGTTTTCCTGTATTTCTGGAGAGCATGCGGATGTAGATCAGCACAAGCAGCACCACCGCGACAAGCCACAGGATATTTATTCTCAAAAAAATATCCACCACGATAATGATCAGCGCCACTATGGATAAAAAATTATTCAGCTGGTCGTTGCCGTACCGGCCCGACATGAAATTCTGGAAACGGCCTCTCATTTCCTTGCCCCTTACCCTTTTTGATAACGGATTGCTCCATATCACTAATACATTCGTTCACATACATGCAAGCATGCAGTGAACTCTGTATTGTGATACTGTTATCCTATATTTTACGCCGTGAAAATATACTGTCAACTTTCCAGCTGCCCATTTTAGAAAGTTTTAAGGAAATGCGCAGCACGCAGCAATCTGTAGGTATCATACCTTTTGTCCCTGGTATCATCATAAATTGTATTTATATTTTGACATACCTTTTTATATAGTTTAGAATTAAAAAAGCGCAAACATTGCATTTTTATGGAGGAATTCGCATGAGTAAGGTACGCAGAGTATATGTTGAGAAAAAGGAAGCCTACGCTGTGCAGGCGCGGGAGCTGGCGGAGGAGATTGCAAGCTACCTGGGGATATCCGGCGTGACACGGGTGAGGGAGCTCATACGCTACGATGTGGAGGACATCTCCGATGAGACCTACAGGAAAGCTCTGGTCACAGTGTTTTCAGAGCCCCCGGTGGACGAGGTCTACGAGGAGGACTTCCCCCACAGCGGCGCAGTATTCTCTGTGGAGTATCTGCCGGGACAGTTCGACCAGAGAGCCGACTCCGCCCAGCAGTGCGTGAAGCTCTTAAATGAGTCCGAGGAGCCCATCATCCGCAGCGCCACCACTTATGTCATCGAGGGGGACATAACCGGGGATGAGCTGGTGCGCATCAAGCATCACTGCATCAATCCCGTGGATTCCAGGGAGACCGGGATGGAAAAGCCGGAGACACTGGTCCAGGCCTTTGACGAGCCTGCAGATGTCATCATTTTCGATGGGTTCAGGACCATGGGTGAAGCCCCGTTAAAGGAGCTTTTTGACTCCCTGGGCCTGGCCATGACTTTCAGGGATTTTCTCCATATCCAGAAATATTTTGCAAACGAGGAGCACAGGGATCCGACCATGACAGAGATCAGAGTGCTGGATACCTACTGGTCCGACCACTGCCGCCACACCACCTTCTCCACGGAGCTTACGGAAGTGGACTTCGGCGAAGGCTATTACCGGGTGCCCATGGAGGGTTCCTTCGAGGATTATAAGAAGAATTTCAATGAACTCTATGCTGACCGTCCGGATAAATTCATCTGCCTTATGGATCTGGCCCTCATGGCCTGCAAAAAGCTCAAAAAAGAGGGGAAGCTTAACGATCAGGAGGAGTCAGACGAGATAAATGCCTGCTCCATCGTGGTGCCCCTTACTGTGGATGGGAAGGAAGAGGAGTGGCTTATCAATTTTAAGAATGAGACCCACAATCACCCTACGGAGATAGAGCCCTTCGGCGGTGCGGCCACATGCCTGGGAGGTGCCATAAGAGACCCCTTAGCGGGCCGGACCTATGTATATCAGGCCATGCGCGTCACCGGTGCGGCCGACCCCACTATACCTGTGGATCAGACTCTTGAGGGAAAGCTCCCCCAGAAAAAGATAGTCCGCTCTGCGGCTTCCGGTTACAGCTCCTATGGAAACCAGATAGGCCTGGCCACAGGCCTGGTAAAGGAGATATATCATCCCAATTACGTGGCGAAGCGCATGGAGATAGGTGCAGTAATGGGCGCGGCCCCGCGCCGGGCAGTGCAGAGGCTTAGCTCTGACCCCGGCGATATCATCATCCTGCTGGGCGGCAGGACAGGCCGTGACGGCTGCGGCGGAGCCACCGGTTCATCCAAGGCTCACAACACAGCCTCTATTGATACCTGCGGAGCCGAGGTCCAGAAAGGCAATCCCCCCACGGAGAGGAAGATACAGAGGCTGTTTCGGCGGGAGGAAGTCGCCCATATAATTAAGAAGTGCAACGATTTCGGCGCAGGCGGCGTTTCCGTGGCCATAGGAGAGCTGGCTGACGGCCTGCGGGTACAGCTGGATAAGGTGCCGAAAAAGTACGCCGGCCTGGATGGGACGGAGATAGCCATCTCCGAGTCTCAGGAGAGGATGGCCGTGCTCATTGCTCCTGAGAATGCGGATCAGTTCCTGGCTTATGCGGCAGAGGAGAACCTGGAAGCCGTCCCTGTGGCGGTGGTCACCGAGGATCCCCGCCTGGTGCTCATATGGAGGGGAAAGGAGATAGTGAATATCTCCAGGGCTTTCCTGGACACCAACGGCGCTCACCAGGAGACAAAAGTGGCCGTGGACATTCCTTCCGAAGATGATAATTATTTCAGGAAATATGCTATAGACAAGGTGGCGGCGGATATTGAGAAGAATGATTTCCGCAGCGCCTGGCTTGATACTTTGAGCGACCTTAATGTCTGTTCCCAGAAGGGGCTGGTGGAAATGTTTGACTCCTCCATCGGGGCTTCCACTGTGACCATGCCCTACGGCGGCAGGTATCAGCTGACTGAGACCCAGGCCATGGCAGCGAAAATTCCGGTGCAGACAGGAGAGTGCGATGCCATGACGCTCATGAGCTACGGCTTTGATCCTTACCTCTCCAGCTGGAGCCCATACCACGGAGCAGCCTGGGCGGTGACCCAGTCCATAGCGAAGATCGCGGCCACCGGCGGAGACCCGAAGCGGATCCGCTTCACTTTCCAGGAGTATTTCCGCAGGATGACTGAGGAGCCCCACCGCTGGAGCCAGCCTTTCGCGGCCCTGCTGGGTGCTTACAGCGCACAGATGGGCTTCGGCCTGCCCTCCATCGGGGGAAAGGACTCCATGTCCGGCAGCTTTAACGAGATAGACGTGCCGCCCACACTGGTATCCTTCGCTGTGGATGTGGCCCATGAGAGGGATATCGTCACCCCGGAGCTTAAAGCTGCAGGCGATGCCCTGGTAGTATTTGATATAGAAAAAGATGAGTATGACCTGCCGGTGTACACTGCGGCGGCGAAGCTCTATGATACCATATATCAGCTGGCGCAGGATAAGAAGATAAAGGCGGCTTATGTCATCGAGGGATCCGGCCTGGCGGCAGCGGTCAGCAAGATGGCCTTCGGAAATAAGCTGGGAGTGTCCATATCTGAGGACGTAAGCGTGGAGCAGCTCTTCGGCCCCGGATTCGGAAATGTTGTGGCCGAGGTGGCCGTAGGCGACATAGCGGCGGTGCGGGCCGCCATGAAGGCAGCAGGGCTGGGAGATGACTTCTATATAGCGGGAGCAGTCACGGCCGAGCCTGTCTTTTCCTATCATAGTGAAGGCGCAGAAATTTCGTCTTGCATGTCAGCGGAAAGTGACCTGCCTGCAGTAGAAGTGGCAGGTGATGCGGCAGATGTGGCAGGCAGCGCAGCTGCGGCCCGGACACCCGGCTGCCCGGCCTGTGCAAAAGCAAATACCTGCGGCACGGTCATGCTCTTTATGGACGATGCTCTTGCGGCCTGGACCGGGACTCTGGAGAAAGTCTTCCCGACAAAGGCCTCAAAAGACAGCTCAGAGCTGCCCTTAAAGATCTATGATGCAAAGGACATCTATATATGTAAGAACAGGGTCGCAAAGCCCACAGTCTTTATCCCGGTCTTCCCCGGCACCAACTGTGAGTACGACTCCGGCAGGGCATTTGAGAGAGCCGGGGCCTCCGTGGTGACTAAGGTGTTCAGAAATCTCACCGAGGATGACATCCGGGATTCCGTGGAGGTCTTCGCTAAGGCCATAGACCAGGCTCAGATCATAATGTTCCCCGGCGGTTTCTCAGCGGGAGACGAGCCTGAGGGCTCTGCGAAATTTTTCGCCACCGCTTTCCGCAACGCGAAGATGAAGGAGGCCGTGGAGCGTCTCCTGAATGAGAGAGACGGTCTGGTCCTGGGCGTCTGCAACGGCTTTCAGGCTCTCATAAAGCTGGGGCTCGTTCCTTTCGGGAAGATAGTGGACGCCACGGTGGACAGCCCCACCCTGACTTACAACACCATCGGAAGGCACATCTCCAGGATGGTCTGCACGAAAGTAGTGACAAATAAATCCCCCTGGCTGGCGGGGGCTGCCCTGGGCGGCGTCTACACGAACCCGGCTTCCCACGGTGAGGGCCGTTTCGTGGCACCGGCTGATGTGATAGAGGGCATCTTCGCCAATGGCCAGGTGGCCACACAGTACGTAAATGAGGCGGGAAATCCCACTATGGACGAGGAGTGGAATGTGAATGGGTCATACATGGCAATCGAAGGCATCACCAGTCCCGACGGACGCGTTCTGGGCAAGATGGCTCACGTGGAGCGCCGCGGACGCGGAGTCGCAGTCAATATCACCGGCGAGCAGGATATGGGTATATTCGAGTCTGGTGTCGCGTTCTTTAAATAACCGCATTTGAGCGATAAGCGACGAGGATGCGGTTATGTACAGAGACTTTGACTGCTTGCAGTCAAAAGGCACTGAACATAACCGCATTTGAGTGCAACGGACACCGAAAAATGCGGAGCATTTTGAGGTGCTCGTCGCTTATCGCTAATCCGGTTATATGTACAGAGACTTTGACTGCTTGCAGTCAAAAGGCACTGAACATAACCGCATT
>JAJPYU010000243.1:0-109 GCA_021204765.1 Clostridiales bacterium | reverse complement strand
TTGAGGTGCCCGCCGCTTTGGGCAGGCCTTTTCATTTATGTTTATTTAATATCTTTATGATGCTAAGGTCAAAAGGTATGATACCTACGGATTGCTACGTGCTACGCAC
>JAJPYU010000125.1 GCA_021204765.1 Clostridiales bacterium | reverse complement strand
GTGTAGAATAAAAAACGGTATGGAAAAAAACAAGTTTTCATATACATATATGTTTTAATCAGCAGAACAGGAGGATTTGACTTATGTATCTTTTAACCACTACAACTGCCAGCTCCGGGGGTTTCCTTATTGTATGGATCATAGTATTAGTAGTCATCGTGATCTTCTTCATGGTCAGGCCCCAGAGGAAGGAACAGGCCAGGAAGCAGGAGATGCTCTCCAAGATGGAGGTGGGCGACACAGTCTGCACCACAAGCGGATTCTACGGCACCCTCATCGACGTGGAGGAGGACGTGGTCATCGTGGAGTTCGGCAATAACCGTAACTGCCGTATCCCCATGCAGCGCGGTGCCATTTCCCAGATTGAGAAGCCCGGTGATGCTATTGAGGAGGACAGCGATAAGTAATAGATACTCTGTGACCCATTATAATGCGATATGAAGCAGTGAGTGGATATAAGAGCGGTGTTTTTGAATTTGCGGAGAATATTTGGGGGATGTAAAGGGGCGTGCATGACGGCTTTTGCCTGGTCTGCGTGTTCCCTTTTTCTCTCTGTATACCTGAAATGGCTGCGTGAAGTGCGGAAAGATTCTTGATATAATCTTATTTGACCGAAGCATTGTATATGATATATAATGTCAAAAACCGTATGAACAGATACAAGAGGTGAATTTATGAAGTGTAAAGTAGGAGTGATAGCGGGAGACGGCATAGGCCCGGAGATAGTGGCCGAGGCCAGGAAAGTCTTAGATCACGTGGGAGCAAAGTACGGACACGAGTTCGAGTATACAGAGATACTTATGGGAGGCTGTTCCATAGATGCTGCAGGTGTGCCCCTGACGGACGAGGCCATAGAGCAGGCCTTAGCTTCCGACGCAGTCCTCATGGGCTCCATAGGCGGTAATACCGCCACCTCACCCTGGTACAAGCTGCCCCCTGAGCTGCGCCCGGAGGCCGGACTGTTGAAATTGCGCAAGTCATTGAATTTATTTGCGAACCTGCGTCCGGCTTACCTCTATGATGAGTTAAAGGAAGCCTGCCCACTGAGAGATGATATCATTGGTGACGGTTTCGATATGATGATAATGAGGGAGCTTACCGGAGGCCTTTATTTCGGTGAGCGCCATACAGAGGAAGTGGACGGTGTCGTGACCGCTGTGGACACTCTGACATATAATGAGAATGAGATCAGGCGCATAGCCATAAAGGGCTTTGAGATTGCCATGAAGCGCCGGAAAAAAGTCACCAGCGTGGATAAGGCCAACGTCCTGGATTCCTCCCGTCTCTGGAGGAAGATAGTGGAGGAAGTGGCGGCGGATTATCCGGAGGTCTCCTACGAACATATGCTGGTGGACAACTGCGCCATGCAGCTGGTAAAGGATCCGGCCCAGTTTGACGTGATCCTTACAGAGAACATGTTCGGGGACATCCTCTCGGACGAGGCCAGCATGGTCACCGGATCTATCGGGATGCTCTCATCCGCCAGTTTAAATGACACGAAGTTCGGCCTCTATGAGCCCAGCGGCGGCTCCGCACCGGACATAGCCGGCAAGGGCATAGCGAATCCAATAGCTACCATTCTCTCAGCAGCCATGATGCTGCGCTACACCTTTGACCTGGATGAGGAGGCGGATGCCGTGGAGGCGGCGGTGAGACAAGTATTAAAAGACGGATATCGCACGTCAGATATTATGCCTCATAATGTAGAAGACTCCTATATTATTAAAAAAGCTGGAACTTCGGCTATGGGTGATCTTATATGTGAGAGAATCTGAGAATAAAAACGACTCAGGAACAAGTGTGATGTTTCCACACTTGAGTTGATTGACTTAGTAAACAAAACATAAATTCAGGAGGAGGAAAAATCATGCGCAGTGACAACGCTAAAACCGGTATGCAGCAGGCACCCCACCGTTCCCTGTTCAATGCACTGGGATTTACGAAGGAAGAATTGGAAAGACCCCTGGTAGGAGTCGTAAGTTCATACAGTGAGATCATTCCCGGCCACATGCACCTGGATAAGATTGCCGAGGCTGTGAAGATGGGAGTGGCCATGGCCGGGGGCACACCGATAATGGTTCCCGCCATTGCGGTCTGCGACGGCATAGCCATGGGACACATCGGCATGAAGTATTCCCTGGTCACAAGGGATCTCATTGCCGACTCCACCGAGTGTCTGGCCCTGGCCCATCAGTTTGACGCCCTGGTCATGATACCCAACTGCGATAAGAATGTTCCGGGTCTCTTAATGGCAGCGGCCCGCCTTAATATTCCCACCGTTTTCGTCTCCGGCGGCCCCATGCTGGCCGGACATGTAAAAGGACAGAAGAGAAGCCTCTCATCCATGTTTGAGGCCGTGGGCTCCTATGAGGCAGGCCTTATGACTGAGGATGAGGTCACATATTTCGAGGAGAATGTATGTCCCACCTGCGGCTCCTGCTCCGGCATGTATACCGCCAATTCCATGAACTGCCTGACTGAGTCCATCGGACTCGGCCTTCCCGGAAACGGCACTATCCCTGCGGTTTACTCCGCCAGGATACAGCTGGCAAAGCACGCCGGTATGGCTGTCATGGATATGTATCGTAAGAATATATGTCCTCTTGACATTATGACCGAGGACGCTTTTATGAACGCACTCACCATGGATATGGCTCTGGGATGCTCCACCAATACCATGCTTCATCTGCCCGCCATAGCACACGAGGCCGGCATAGAGATAAATCTGGATATCGCCAATGCCATGAGTGAGAAGACCCCGAACCTCTGCCATCTGGCGCCGGCTGGCCCCACCTACATGGAGGATTTAAATGAGGCCGGCGGTATCCCGGCAGTGATGAAAGAGCTTAATAAGCTGGGTCTGCTCCACACTGAGTGCATGACAGTCACGGGTAAGACTTTGGGTGAGAATATCGAGAATGCCGTAAATAAGAATCCCGAGGTCATCAGGCCCATAGACAATCCGTACAGCACTACCGGCGGTATTGCGGTCCTTAAGGGCAACCTGGCACCGGATTCTTCCGTGGTAAAGCGCTCCGCCGTGGCTCCAGAGATGATGGTACACGAGGGACCCGCCAGAGTATTCGACTGCGAGGAGGATGCCATCGCAGCCATCAAGGGCGGAAAGATAGTCGAAGGAGATGTCGTTGTGATCCGCTACGAAGGGCCAAAGGGCGGCCCGGGTATGAGAGAGATGCTCAATCCTACCTCCGCGATTGTTGGTATGGGCCTGGGCTCCACAGTAGCCCTTATCACTGACGGACGTTTCTCCGGAGCATCCAGAGGCGCGGCCATCGGCCACATTTCCCCGGAGGCGGCAGTGGGAGGCCCCATTGCTTTAGTGGAAGAGGGAGATATCATCAAGATCAATATCCCCGCAAATACCCTGGATGTGGATATTTCCGATGAGGAGATGGCGGCCAGGAAAGCCAAATGGCAGCCACGCGAGCCTCGGGTCACTACCGGATATCTTAAGAGATATCAGGCCATGGTGACTTCTGCCAATACGGGAGCGATTCTTAGGACAGAATAAAAAGTCCGGACTGCAGCCGGACAGATGGGCTTGCCTGTATGGGCGGATGACCGGATTTCGGACAGATCTTTATGGTATTATAATTGCAAAGTTATAAGAACGATCAGAGAGGAATTTACAATATGCAGCTTACAGGAGCAGAGATAGTTATAGAATGTCTGAAGGAACAGGGCGTGGACACGGTGTTCGGCTTTCCCGGCGGGACCATTTTAAATGTCTACGATGAGCTTTACAAGCATTCCGACGAGATACATCACGTGCTGACCTCACATGAGCAGGGAGCCTCCCATGCTGCGGACGGCTATGCCCGCTCCACCGGGAAGGTGGGGGTGTGCCTGGCCACCAGCGGTCCCGGTGCCACGAACCTGGTCACCGGTATCGCCACGGCTTTCATGGACTCAGTGCCCATGGTGGCCATCACCTGCAATGTGAATCTGGCCAGCCTTGGAAAGGACAGCTTCCAGGAGGTGGATATCGCCGGTATCACCATGCCCATCACAAAGCACAATTTCATAGTGAAAAATGTTGACGTCCTGGCGGATACCATCCGCCGTGCTTTCCGCATCGCCCAGAAAGGCAGGCCGGGTCCGGTGCTGGTGGATATCACCAAGGACGTGACGGCCAATAAGACAGAATTTGAGCCGAAAAGGATCGGCCGGGTGCTTCCCTCAACGGATCAGATCAATGACGAGGCCGTAGAGACCGCTGTGGATATGATAAAAAAGTCCCGCAGGCCTTTTATCTTTGTGGGAGGCGGCGCTGTCATTTCCAATGCCAGCAAAGAGCTGGCTGATTTCGCAAAAAAGGTGGATGCTCCGGTGTGCGATTCCCTTATGGGAAAGGGCGCTTTTGACGGAACGGATGAGAGATATACCGGCATGCTGGGCATGCACGGCACCAAGACCTCGAATTTCGGGGTCAACGAGTGTGACCTGCTCATAGCCGTGGGCACCAGGTTTTCAGACAGGGTAGTGGGTGACGCAAGGCACTTCGCGGAACAGGCGAAAGTGCTCCAGTTCGATGTGGATGCCGCTGAGATCAATAAGACTATCTTGACAGACGCCCACATCATAGGAGATGTGCGGGAGATACTCGAGCGGATCAATGCGGTCCTGCCTGAGCAGAAGCATGATGAATGGATGCGGGAGGTCGCCGAGATGAAAGAGGAGTACCCCATGATATATCCTGAGCCGGGTCTTACCGGTCCATTCATTATGGAGGAGATTTACCGCCAGACTGAGGGTGATGCCATCATAGTCACCGAAGTGGGACAGCATCAGATGTGGGCGGCTCAGTATTATAAGTACAGGCATCCCAGACAGCTCATCAGCTCAGGAGGACTGGGCACCATGGGTTACGGGCTGGGAGCGTCCATAGGGGCACAGATGGGAAATCCCGGCAGGACTGTGGTAAATATCGCCGGGGACGGCTGCTTCCGCATGAATATGATTGAGCTGATGACCGCCGCCAGACAGCATCTGCCTCTGATACAGGTAGTCATAGACAACCGTGTCCTGGGCATGGTCCATCAGTGGCAGCAGCTCTTCTATGGGCACAGGTATTCCAATACCGTCTTTGATGATGGGGTGGATTTTGTCGCCATAGCGAAAGGCATGGGAGCCGACGCCATCAGGGTCACCACTCAGGAGGACTTCGCAAAGGCATTTGCGCAGGCCCTTAATATGGACGGCCCGGTGGTCATTGACTGCATGATAGGCAGCGATGACAATGTCTGGCCAATGGTGGCACCGGGTGCACCGATCAGTGATGCCTTTGACAAGGCGGATCTGGAGAGAGAGTAACAGTAATCAGGGCGCAAGGATAAAGACCGGCGCATATCTATATTTTTAAAAGTATCATTTTACCAGGAGGAAAAAGAAATGAGCAGAGTGTACAACTTTTCCGCAGGTCCGGCTGTGCTGCCGGAGGAAGTCTTAAAGGAAGCTGCCGGGGAGATGATGGATTACCGCGGCTGCGGCATGTCAGTCATGGAGATGAGCCATCGCTCCAAGATGTTCCAGGATATCATCGATGATGCTGAGGCTGACCTGAGGGATCTGATGGGGATACCTGACAATTATAAGGTAGTATTTTTACAGGGCGGTGCGGCACTTCACTTCGCCACTATCCCCATGAACCTGATGAGAAACGGAGTGGCTGACTACATCGTCACCGGTCAGTGGGCCAGAAAGGCCTTCAACGAAGCCAAAAAGTACGGCCAGGCCAACAAGGTTGCATCATCCGAGGACAAGACATTTTCCTACATCCCGGACTGCTCCGACCTGCCCATCTCACCGGATGCGGATTACGTCTACATCTGCCAGAACAATACCATCTATGGTACCACCTACCACACCCTGCCCAACACCAAGGGCAAGGATCTGGTAGCTGACGTCTCATCCTGCTTCCTTGCCGGTCCCATAGATGTGGAGAAATACGGAGTCATCTATGGCGGTGCCCAGAAAAATATCGGGCCTGCCGGCGTCCAGATCGTCATCATCCGCGAGGATCTCCTGCGCGATGACCTGCCGGATTATGTGCCCACAATGCTGAACCTGAAGGTCCAGGTGGACAACGGCTCTATGTACAACACCCCGCCCTGCTACGGCATTTACATCTGCGGAAAGGTCTTCAAGTGGATAAAGAGCCTGGGAGGACTTGATGCCATGCAGAAGAGAAACGAGGAGAAAGCGGCTGTCCTCTACGATTACCTGGACAATAATTCCATGTTTAAGGGTACCGTAGTAAAAGAGGACCGTTCCCTGATGAACGTGCCTTTCATCATCGGCGATAAAGATATGGAGGCGAAGTTTGTTGCTGAGGCAAAAGAGGCCGGCCTGGAGAACTTAAAAGGCCACCGCACCGTGGGCGGCATGAGGGCTTCCATCTACAACGCCATGCCGAAAGCAGGCGTGGAGACCCTGGTTGAGTTCATGAGGGATTTCGAGAAGCGTTATGCGTGAATACTAAGTTAATTGTTCCCGGCTGCTGCAGGGCGGCCTGGGGACATGATAATTAATAGAGAGGATGAATGAAAATGACAAAATATACCTGTTTAAATCCTATCGCAGCCTGTGGCCTGGATCTGTTTTCCGATAACTATGAGAAGGTCGATGATATCGCCGACGCTGAGGCTATACTGGTAAGAAGCGCCCAGATGCATGACATTGAGCTCCCCGATTCCCTGCTGGCAGTAGCCAGGGCCGGGGCGGGAGTAAACAACATCCCCCTGGATAAATGTGCATCGAAGGGGGTCGTGGTATTTAACACCCCCGGGGCCAACGCAAACGGGGTAAAGGAGCTTGTCATCGCCGGAATGCTCCTTTCCTGCCGTGATATCGTCGGCGGCATCGGCTGGGTAAAGGACAACCGGGACGATGGGAATATCAACAAGACCGTGGAGAAAGCCAAGAAAGCTTTCGCCGGTACCGAGATCATGGGGAAGACCCTGGGAGTCATCGGATTGGGAGCTATCGGTGTGAGGGTTGCAAATGCTGCAGTGGCCCTGGGAATGAAGGTCATGGGATACGATCCATATCTATCCGTAAACGCCGCCTGGAATGTCTCCACCCAGGTAATGCACGTGCTCTCTGTGGATGAGATTTATAAGGAGTGCGACTTTATCACCATCCATGTGCCCCTTATGGACGCCACCAGGAAAATGGTGAGCGCAGAGGCCATCGCATCCATGAAGCCAAACGCCGTGGTGCTTAATTTCGCCAGAGACGGGCTGGTGGACGAGGAGGCTGTCGTGGCCGCCTTAAAGGAGGGTAAAATTAAAAAATACGTGGTTGATTTCCCCACGCCCACGACTGCCGGGGCCGAGGGCTGCATCGTGATACCTCATCTGGGAGCCTCTACCGCGGAGTCCGAGGATAACTGCGCCATCATGGCTGTGGATGAGATAAGGGATTTCATTGAAAACGGAAATATCACCCACTCCGTGAATTTCCCTGATTGCAACATGGGAGTGTGTTCCACTGCAGGGAGGGTTTCCGTGATACACAGGAATGTAAAGAATACTATCACAAAGTACGCTGCGGTCATGGGAGATGCCGGGATAAATATATCCGACATGACGAACAAGAGCAAGGGGGACTACGCCTACTCCCTTATCGACCTGGATGAGCCGGTCACGGACGAGATCATCGCGGCACTTAAAGCTGTCGAAGGTGTGCTTAAGGTACGTGTAATAAAGTAGTATTTTAAGGCGCTCATGTGAAAACGAGTCCGTCGAAAAACAGGAGTTCATTATGGCAGTAATTAAACCCTTTAAGAGCATAAGGCCGTGCCGCGATGAGGCCGCCCGGATCGCGGCTCTGCCCTATGATGTTTATAATAGGGAAGAGGCGAAGTCCGAGGTGGAGAGGGAGCCGATGTCGTTTCTGCGGATAGACCGGGCGGAGACGAATTTCCCTGGGAGCGTGGACATATATGATCCGAGAGTGTACGAAAAGGCTCACGATATACTCTGGGACATGGTAAAGAGGGGCGACTTTATCACAGAGGAGGTGCCCTGCTACTATATCTATGAGCTGACCATGGATGGGCGGAGCCAGACCGGTATCGCCGCCTGTGCTTCTATTGACGACTATGCAAACGGTGTCATCAAAAAGCACGAGAATACCCGGGCGGAGAAAGAAGTGGACCGCATAAACCATGTGGATGCCTGCGACGCCCAGACCGGACCGATATTTTTGGCTTACAGGGCCGATGAGACTATCTGCGGCATAGTGAATAAGGTAAAGACAGGCGAGCCGGAGTACGACTTTACCTCCCCGGACGGAGTGACCCACAGGGTGTGGGTGATATCGGATGGGCAGGATATTGCAGACATACAGGCAGCCTTTGCCGGCATCGACAGCATCTACATCGCCGACGGCCATCACAGGGCGGCCTCTGCGGTAAAAGTCGGATTAAAGAGAAGGGAAGCGCATCCGGACTATGACGGGACGGAGGAGTTTAATTACTTTCTCTCCGTGCTTTTTCCCGATGAAGAACTGAAAATAATGGATTATAACCGGGTGGTGAAGGACTTAAACGGGCTTGCGCCTGAGGATCTCCTGGCGAAGGTGGAAGACATTTTTGAGGTCACTCCAATAGATGCGGCCGGTAATTGTGGGAATAAAGGTTTTGCTAAAATAAAAGTTGGGGATGACAATGGGATGGATCTGGTGACAGACTCCGGTACCGATCCGAGAAAGCCGGCCGAAAAGGGCAGCTTCTCCATGTATCTGGATAGGAAATGGTATCTCTGCCGTATCCGTAAGGAGGACAGGCCGGATGATCCGGTGGCGGGACTTGACGTCTCCCTTTTGCAGAATCTGCTCCTTAACCCAGTTCTCGGCATTGAAGACCCAAAGACTGATCCCAGAATAGGCTTCGTAGGGGGGATCCGGGGCATGGATGAGCTGGAGCGCCGCTGCCACACAGACTCCGCTGTTGCCTTTGCAATGTACCCGACATCCATTGCTGAGCTCTTCGCCGTCGCCGACGCGGGTCTTCTCATGCCTCCGAAATCGACATGGTTCGAGCCCAAGCTCAGAAGTGGGCTGTTTATTCATAAATTATCGTAGGAAAGATGGCTGAACGGATTTCGGCTGTGGTAAGTAAATGTAAAGAAGAGAGTAAATACTTATGTTATTTATGCTTACAGAAAACGTAACAGAGGTGCTTGAGGAAACCCTCTCAGATGACGTCGTCAGCCCCGGTGTCCTCATGCAGTATCTGCAGAATTCCCTTCCCACGGTCCTGGACTTCATCGTGAAGGTTATTATCGCCATCATCGTCCTTATCGTGGGACGCTTTGTCATCAAGGCCCTGCGTAAGCTCATCCGCCGCCTCATGGAGAAGACTAAGTGGGACGAGGGAGTCAAGCAGTTCTTTGACAAGCTGATCTTCGTGGCCATGTGGTGCCTGCTGATCCTGCTGATCCTGGGCAGGTTTGGCATCACCGCTGCCTCTGTAGTAGCTATTATCGGTTCTGCCGGCCTTTCCATAGGATTGGGCCTGCAGGGAGCCTTGTCCAACTTTGCCGGGGGCGTCCTCATTCTCATGCTCCATCCTTTTAAAGTGGGAGATTATATCAAGGACAGCAAGGGCAATGAGGGAACGGTCACCCAGATCGAGCTCTTCTATACCGAGCTCCACACCATAGACAATAACCTGGTGGTCATCCCCAACGGCGACCTGGCCAATGACAGCCTGATAAACTATACCCACGAGGAGAAGCGCCGCATAGATCTGGAGATAAGTGTGTCCTATCACGCTGACCTGCGGGAGGCCAGGCAGGTTCTCACTGACGTTGCGATGGCGGAGGAGAAGCGCCTTCCCGATGAGGAGCTGACCGTATACGTCAGCGAACTGGGAGAGCATGCTGTGAAGCTGGGACTTCGTGTCTGGACAGCCGCTGAGGACTACTGGCCCACGAAGTGGAGACTCACTGAAAACATAAAAAATGCCCTTGATGATGCCGGGATAGAAATACCTTTCCCCCAAGTCACTGTATCATATGATGATACCAGGGTCAAATAGGATGATACCACGGATTGCTCCGCGTTTCACGCTCCCGCAATCCTCAAAACATTCGCAATCCGCTCATTTTTCTTCGAAAAATGGCTTCTTGCTCATGTTTTGGGCGGGTCAA